>JBFYMY010000353.1:0-3080 GCA_041304645.1 Thermoplasmatales archaeon | reverse complement strand
GGACCGATCCCGTCCCCACCAATTCGGTGGCCGAGGACCGTGACCCTTACACCGCGATCGCATACCCCGCACAGGGTATGCCGCTTCCCCCCTCCCCTGTCACCATGAGGGCCAGGAACATAAGCTGGGGGTCCTCCATCCTGGAATGGTCCACACCCTTGGATATGGGGTGGAAGTACCTCTATGTAAAGCTGGGAAAGGGCGTGACCGATGAGCCGAACGAGTTCATCAATGACCATATGACAAGCGACAGATTGAGCGGGTCGGCCAGCTTCGAAGGCCTAGCCCCGGACACGATATACCAGGTCAGACTGATGGTCAAGGACGAGATGGGTAGAAAGGCCTACAGCCAGCCCATCCAGTTCCGGACCTTGATCAATATGCCGCCACTTTTCATCTTCAACGAGCCTGATGGCATGGATGATAGCTCGGACCAGGGTACTTACATCAGGTGGACCGCTCGTGATGATGAGGACGTCGCCGATTACGAGCTCCATTACGATAACGACCTTGACCCTTCGGACCAGATATTCCTTGTCCGGGGGAACACCAATATGAACAAGGGTGAGGGAGAGCTATTCTTCAACACATCCGCCCTTTCGCCCGGAGGTTATACCATCAATGCGACCATCAACGACCATGTGAACTCCCCGGTGACCATCTATTCCCCGGCAATAATCGTCCAGCACAGCTCTGTGCTCATCGACCATCCAGGCGTCCTGAGCTGTATGGTTGAGGGTGGCAGGGAAAGCGCCTACATGGACCCGGTCATCAGGGTGGTATTCACCAAGGAGATGACACCGACGACGTTCGATCAGGATACCGTATATGTGATAGACGGCCAGTCGTTCCTGCGAAGGGAGGGTTCCTTGACAGTGACATCGACATCCGTACTGGAATGGAGACCCCGATCGGCACTACCGCTGGGAAGCAAGTTCACGTTAGTCATAACCCCGCAGGTCCTTGATTCTGAGGGGAACCAACTGGATGGCCAGAACATCGGCGGGCCGTCCAGTTTCAGCTTCCAGTTCATGACAAGGTCCCCCGATGGTGTCCCGGAGATAAGGTCATGGGCACCTCAGGGCAAAGGAGTGAAGATGAGGCCGAGCATCAGGGTGACCTTCGACCTGCCTCTCGATCCCTCTACGGTCAGCGGGACGACGGTCTCTATGATGGGTCCCACTGGGACCAAAGTCCCTCTGAACGTCGGCTACGATGCTGAAGGGCTGGCCGTCACCGCTACCTGCATGCACCCTCTGAAGAGCAATGCCACCTACTCTATCATGATATCCCGCGACATAACGTCATCCAAGGGTGTCGATCTCCTGTCGGACCTCAACTGGACTTTCACGACGGGGTCGCCGGACATGTCCATCGACAAGGACGGGGATGGGGTACCTGACGATCTTGATATGTTCCCTGACGACCCAACGGAGAGCGAGGACACTGACCTGGACGGGATAGGGGACAACAGTGACCTCGATGATGACGATGATGGGATGCCCGATGCGTGGGAGGTCAGGTACGGCCTTGACCCCAAGAACCCTAAGGATGCGGAAGGTGACCTTGACTCGGACGGCAGGTCCAATCTCCAGGAGTACAGGGACGGGACCCCGCCCGATAGGACCCCGGATGAAAAGAGGGCTGCTACCTGGCTCTTCATCATCATTGCATTGTTCGTCCTTGTCGTCATCGGTCTTCTGGTGTTCGCCCTGGTACAGAGGAACAGGTTGGAGGCACAGCGTCTGCAAAAGGAGTTCTTCAGGGAGGAATAGTCAGTTTTATATACCCGGCAAGTGCACCACCGCAAAATTATTCATACTTCCCACGGATGACCGTGTGGAACCAGCCAGCTCTTTTTCGGAGGAAAGAAGAATGTCCCGAAGGACCCATATGACATTATTGATGGCCGCCCTCCTTCTGGCACTGCTCGTCATGCCAGGCCCGCTCTGGACCGCGGACGAGGCCGGAGCCAAGCAGTCCACTCCCGACGGGGGGGGCTACAGGTACACCGATGGCAACAAACCGGAGCCTACCATCAAAGCCCAGTACATTCCGGTCAAGAGCGATCCCAAGGCGGTTGGGCTGGACACTCCGAACTGGGGAGCAGAGGTCTTCAGTGTGAACCTGGGGTTCAATTTCGAGTACTACGGTCAGACATACAGCAAGATATATGTGTCCGATTACGGGGCGATGTCATTCACGGAATCTTCGGCCAGTTCCTACGAGAACTACTGGGACTATTCCATACCCTCAACGTCCAGACCCCTTGGTTTGATGGCAGTTTACTGGAACTGGGACGGATGCCAGACAACGGCAAAGGACCGCCTCTATGTCATCCAGAAGCAGCTTGACGGCGAGAAAGTGTTCATCGTGGAATGGAACTGCAACAACGGGGGGCAGTACGAGGCCATCCTCTACGAGAGCGGTATGATACAGTTCCTCTATCAATCGGTACAGTCATGGTATACCGTTGGTTCATACTGCGTGATAGGTATAGAGAGCCCGGACAGCACCAAGGGAACATCCTACCAGAACTGGAAGTATACCACATCGGACCTGTTCAGCCTCCCGTTCGCCATAGCTTTCACGAAGGAGACCGTGTCGGTGACCGAGATAAAGCTCGAGAACGGTTACGGCGTGGAGGGCAAGACGGTCTATGCCGGTTCCACCGACTACATATTCTCGGTCGATGTCTTCCATACCAGGGACGGGGGTGACATCCTCTCAGTGCTCCTCACATTGGGCTCGTACGGGTCCCAGGAGAACATAAGGATTATATATTTTCACAAGAACGAGACCTTCGTTCAGCTCACTGGCGACCTCAATGCCGTCATAGTACCTTCCGTATCGAAGGCATCCCTCCATGATACTAAGTACATGAAGGTCCAGTTCGCCGTTGACTTCAAGGTGGCCTACCCCTCGCAGGATATGAGGAACGTCAGCGCCAAGGCCAGCGGCAAGGCCGCGGTACCTGGCTTCCTGGACGTAGGCAACGTGTACTGGGTCGAAACGGAGCTGGAATGGAACGGTGATGATCTGGCCGTATGGAAGGTCTCGGGCGAGACCAAGCTCCTTCA
>JBFYMY010000352.1:0-3021 GCA_041304645.1 Thermoplasmatales archaeon | reverse complement strand
CAAGACCCAGGATGAAGATGACCGATAGTGGAATACCTGCCTCCTTGACCTTCCTGGATGCCTCCGCCATCATCTCGGGGGTGGCCCCCTTTTTGATCCTTTTCAGGACCTCTTCGGACCCGCTCTCGAGCCCCAGATATATCATTGAAAGTCCTGCTTCTTTCAGGTCCCTCAGCTCATCTACGGACTTCCTGATGATATCAAGCGGGCCGCCGTAGATGGTGACCCTTTCTAGCTTTTCGAACCGGGAATGGAGATACCTCAAAATGGATACCAGCTCGCTCGTGTCCATGCAAAGAGCGTTCCCGTCCGCAAGGAATATTCGGTCTATTTCTTGATAGTAGGGGAACACCTTCTCGACATCGGCCTTTATCCCCTCAAGTCCCCGGACCCTGAACTCCTTCCCGGCGAACATGGTGCAGAACGTGCATCGGTTCCAGGAACAGCCGATGGTCGCTTGGAGTATCAGCGAATTGGCCTCCGACGGAGGTCGGTAAACGGCTCCTTCGTAGATGTCCTGGAACATTGGAACAGTAACATATGTCCCGGGTAATAATCTGCCGATTCTGCCCGTATCAAGGAGTGTTCTTCATCAATAGATTGGTAATCCTTTCAACGAATACAACGCACCGGTCCTTGGAGAGTTGTGCCTCTTCCTCCAATTTAACGATCTGGTCCATCCCATAGATCACCTCATGCCTTTCGATCCGGTTCTGGTCCAACCATGAGATCATGTCCAGACCCAGGTCCGGAGAATACATTTCCTCCAGATACGATATTACGCATACATGGCTCTTTTCGATGATATTATCCCTAAATAGAATGGCCCTGGCAGCATGGAACATGCTCGTATAAGATTGAAGGATTGATTCCTCATAATAACCATCCCTTAAGAGGTCAATGGCCCTTTTCATTTTCTCCCGTGATATCTCAAGGGCCCTCTCCCATAACCCAGGTCCGGTTCTCTCTTCTCTCAATAACCGTCTCCTAAAGCACTCCTCCACCCTCACTAAACCACCGGCTTTCTACCATAAAGTGCGATCCCGTTGACCATCACTTCATCATAGAAAGGTTTGTTCTTCTGATATATCAAGGACCACTCCGCAGGGGTGACCGAAACAAAGTTCAATTTCCTGCCGCCGATATCGCTAGGAGATTCCCCCTCGTACTTTCGTGAAGCTACTAACAGGATATCTATATCGCTATCTGGCCCATCGGTCCCTTTTGCCAGGGACCCGAAAAGAACAATGGAAGCTAAGGATGGACCGTTCCTAAGAAATCTGTCGACCAACCCGGACCCTACCAGAAACGAGACCGTAAAGCTCTTCTTGGCACTTAGAAAACGGATGTCCTCCACATTAGCTTTGAAAAGATGGAACCCCCTCTCCTCACGTTTAATTATCAGACCATCCTCAATGAGGGGGCCTAACTTCCTCTTGAGCGTCATAGGGTCCATCCTCAGCTCCCTGGCCAAGCCTCTCAGGTGGAATTCCTCATAAGGGTGGTCGAAAAAGAATTTAAGTACCCTTAAATGTACGCAATTTTGATACAGTTGTATCATAATTGCATACAGAGGCTTCATTGTATATAAAATTTGACGGATCGGATGGTCCATGGACTTTGGAAAAAGCTTATCCAAGATGACCTCATTCACAGGATGCATTCTATCCTTCTTATCAGGTGACGAATATGGGCGACAGGGCAGAGGAAAAAAGCATACTTGCAGGACTTACGGACGAGAAGAACGCGGAACTCGTTTTCATGCACCTCCGCAACATGTGGGCTGTTGACGGGCTCTACTATCTCGGCATAGAGAAGAGGTTCGGGACAGAAGCTGCGACCGAGATAGACGCAGAGGTGTGGGCGGTCATGGGCAAGATAGAGGCCAGGAAGCTCAGGAAGCTCTTCGGGCTCGGGAATTCAATTGAGGACATGATCAAGGGTCTCAAGCTCTCCGGCTGGGCAATGGACCTCGAGGACAAGGAGTGGGAATACCACCCCGACAGGACCATCCTGAGGAACGTTGAATGCAGGGTGCAGAATACCAGAAAGAAGGATGGTCTGGAAGTGTTCCCCTGCAAGAAGGTCCGTTTCGGCTTCCTGAAGGCCTTCGCAAAGGAGTTCGATGAGAAGATAGTCGTGGAATGCGACCAGTGCCCGCCGGACGAGCTGAAGGGGAATAAATGGTGCCAGTGGACCTTCCACAAGAAGGAGGGATGAAAATGAGGACATCACAGGAATACAGGGAAAGCTTGAAGCGCATGAGGCCGAACGTCTACAAGTTCGGTGAGCTCATAGAGGATGTGACGATGCATCCCTCGACAAGAAGGACCGTGGAGGGACATGCACAGATCTTCGACGCCGCACAGACGGACGAGCACAGGGACCTGCTTACAACGACCTCCTCGCTCACAGGGGAGAGGATCTCGAGATACCTCTCCATCGTGGGCTCTGCCGAGGACATGATCAAGAACGTGAGGATGAAGAGATTGATGTTCAACATCACCGGGACCTGCACCGGGGGGAGATGCGTGGGTTTCAACGCTCTCAACTCCATGTGGGCCACGACATACGAGATCGACCAGGAGTTCAAGACAGAATATCACAGCAGGCTCAAAGCCTGGCTCTTGAAGGCCCAGAAGGAGGACATAACCCTTGCCGGTGCATTGACCGATCCGAAAGGGGACAGGTCCAAGAGGCCATCGGAGCAGTCCGACCCCGATATGTCGCTCCGTATCGTTGAGAAAAAGGAGGACGGTTCGATAGTGGTGAGGGGGGCCAAGGTGATGATAGCGGGCGTCGCTGCCGCCAATGAGGTCTTCATCCTCCCGGGGACGGGTTACAAGGAGCAGGATGCGAACTATGCCGTTTCGTTCGTGATACCCCGGGACATAGAGGGGTTGACCATCATAGAGGCCAGGCATCCATCCGACGGCCGGGACGCAGAATGCGGTTTTGACAACCCCGTGGATTACGGCGGCATCACGCAGGGTTATCTCCTCTTCCAGGACGTCCATGTTC
>JBFYMY010000351.1:0-8240 GCA_041304645.1 Thermoplasmatales archaeon | reverse complement strand
TCCCAAGGCCAGGAAACGGCGTGGAACATATCTTGATGAGGAGATGTTCGGTGATGAAGAGCCCCCTGAGGAGGATTGGGATGATGAGGGAGGGGATGAGGGGGCTGCGAAGGAAAAAGATGACGAGGCCGATGAGGAAGAGGACGATGGGGAAGCGGGTCCAGATAAGGAAGCACCTTGGGGGGACGATGGGGATTTCGAGGATTGGGGAGACCAGAGCGAGGCCTCCTTCATCAAATGCCGCTGCGGTGCAGAGATCAGGGTAGGGACGGATGAAAGGCCCTACAAGTTCAATTGCACGAGCTGCGGAAGGTCTGGCACCCTGAAATGATCTCATACCCCGCGGGAATACCAGTGCGTGAGCAGTTCCATGGGGGTCGTGGCAAGGACCAGGAAGACCTCCATCTCCTGTTCGGGGTCATGGACCACCGTCACGCCCCAGATGATACGTGCATCGTTCCTTATGCGCTTCTTAAGGACCTCTGACGCGACAAGGGAGTCCTCGACGCTGAGGCAGTCGTTGCCTATGATGCTGACCAGTGCCTTCCTTACGCTCGTCAGGTCCACATCGCAGAGAGGGTTCTCGAGCGCATCCATGGCGGATGTTGCCGCGGGGTTCCCTCCCGGGCGCTCGCATCCGTAGGTCATCACGAGGACGGTCCCTCCCTTGGAAGTGACCAGGAGGTCTGCCTGGTCGAGGTTCACAAGGCCTGGCCTGAAGGAGAAATGGGCAAGGTGCCTTACCAAATTGGCAAGCTCGACATAGATCCCTCCCCTGGACACCAACGGGCTCAATCCTACGACGCCGTTGAAATGGACGTTGAACCTCAGATAGTCCTTGTTGAGCTCCTCCAGCGAATCGAACCTGAGGGGCCTATCGTCCCTGAAGAGGAGGCAAAGGGAAAGGGCCTGTTTCGCCATCACCCTGTCGGATAGGCTGAAAGCAAGTACATGGGATTCCCTGCAATGGACATCGCAAAGGAAGAGGACCAGGTCCCCGGTCGTTACCGGCTCTTCAAGATGCTCCAATAGCTCGGCGTCCCTGTTAGAGAGCATGAAAGGGTTGGAAGCCTGTTTTGGCCTTACCTCCAGGGGATGGAGCGATCGCTGCAGAGGGCCCATTCCATCAGACAGCAGATCGACACCATCATCCGTGGGGGCAACATCGTTGATATCGTTCTCGATAACGGTGTAAACATCGGTGCGGCTTGTCCTGTAGTGGATGCGATATCCTAGGCCGTCTATCAGGCCAATGGTCCTCCTGACCATCATGTCCGACCTTTCGTCGAAGGACAACAGGAACAGCTGCCTCAAAACGTCCACCTACATCCACTGGTCTAATGTGGTCCTCTTGACCCCTTCTTTTTCCTTGGCCTGGTCACTTCCGGTCATTGGAGGGGTGGGCCCTTCCAGTTCGGTCCCTTCGACATCCGAAAACGGATCCCCCTCCCGATCCTCCTCCGATCCCTCCGTTATGTTGTCACTGAAATCGGAGAGCAGTGTCGATTGGGACGAGCCGGTCATGAGCTCCCTCTCATCAACACCGAAGACCTCAGTGGCCCTTGCAAGGGTCGAAGCGAGCCTGGCGGCATAATAGTTGTGGTCAGGTTTCGAAAGGAAGGGCCTCCCGTCCAAAAAGGGTTCGACCTCCTGCGGTTTCTTCTTTGAATCGGTCACGATCCATGACACCTTCATGCCCGGGACGAGCTCTATCCCGTAGCTCTTCATTTTCTCGAGGGCCTGGACGTTGGCGAGCGCCTTTGGGTTCTTGTAAGCCTGGGCGATCTTCTCGCTCTCGACCTCCTGGACTGACCTGGAGATAACGAGCTTGTAGGTATCCACAAGACCGCTCCGCACCTCCCTTACCTTGCGTTTTGCAAGTTCCACGGCCTCCTCCTTCCTATCCTCGAGCAAAAGCTCGAAGAGCTCGGACAGTGCCTCGCTCTGGAGGTCGAAGGAGTCCGACCTCCTCATCTCGTAACCCCTCACCACCATGTCCTCGATGGGCCAGACCAGCTTGCCTACATAGCGCTTCTTCTTGCCATGGGAGAAGAAGGACGAGAAGACCTTCTCGAACTCAAGGACCCTGACATCGCTCGAGAACCTGGAAGAAAGGCCCTTTCCGAACACCAGCGTCCCTTCGAGCTCTTGGTGGGGGGAGAGGACGAAGACGGAATCGGTATCGGAGTAGATGACGTTGGACCCATCCTTCTGGAGGGCCGAGATTATCTCCAAGATGCTCTTTCTTGCGAATGCGGTTATGGATGCACCTATGGACCTGTCCGTGAACCTGTAGAAATAGGAGGCGAACACACCGTAGAAGGAGTTCATCAGGACCTTTAAGGCCTCCTGCAGGCCGTTGTAGTAATCCCGCTCTTCGGACCCTTGCGCCGATCTCATGTTCTTCTTCGCTTGCAGCCTGTCATCAAGGAGGCCCTGAAGGATGTCGGGGACGAGCCCCCTCTTAACCGACGCCTTCATGAAATTGACACCTTCGGTGGGGGATGGGTTCGCCCCCTCCTTCTCGGCCGTCAGGGTCGTGAAGCAGATGTTGTTCTCTATCATCAGTGAGGGGTACATCGATCTGAAATCCAGTACCACCACCCATTTGTAAAGGCCAGGTTCAAGGGAGTGGACATAGGCGCCCTCTATCTTGTCCGACTTAGCCTCATGACGTGTGAGCGGAATGCCTATATCGCGTCTGTCGGCCGCCCTTATCAGGAGGGAATCTATCATCACCGAAGTGGTCCCCGAGACAATATCCAGCAGCGGGAGCTTTGCCACGAATGACAGGTCCATGCCCTTCTTGAGGGCCATGGTCCTGTCGAGGACCCTAAGGGCCAGAAGGGAGTCCCGTTCACAATAGCGGATGACATCCTCTTTCCGATTGGCCCATTCCTCCTCTATCCGTGAGGTATCTATGTCATCCTTCCCCTCGTTGAAGAGGAGCCTTGAGACCGCCTCGAGCGTTTCTTTCTTGGGACGGAACGCCTTCTTGGCCTCCCACCAGGCATCGACCACCACCCTGCCCCTGGCCCGCCATGAACGGAATCCGGCGCTCTCAATGAGGGACCTGTCCCTTCCAAAGGTGAGGCCCTCGATGGAAAGGGCCTTGCATCTCCTCAGGAGCTGCGGGATATCATAACCATCGATGTTGTAACCGGTGATGACGTCCGGGTCCACTTTCGCAATCAGCTCCTCCAAACCCTGGATGATGGCGTCCTCGCGCTCGAACTGCTCCTGCGCACCCTGAGGAGGGAGAATATGTCCGCTCCGAACGTCCACCTTTCCATCCATTTGGAGCCATCCAATGGTGTAGCCGACCATGTACAGCTCACCGGACCTGATGGAGTTCTCTATGTCGAAGGAGAGCACTTTGAGCCTGCATTTGAAAGGAGCTACGGCCTTCAATGAGGAGGAGAGAACGGTCATCTCCGTGGTATGGTCCCTGTCGTCCACGGGTTCACATTCGACCTCTACGTAGCTACCCAGGTCAAGGTCGTAGAAGAACCTGTTGATGAAAGGGATGTCAGCGGCCAGGATGGTATAGCCTCGGTCCTGCCATCTCTTCCTATAATTGGGAACCTCGTAGGGGAACTGTATCTGTACCATCAGGCAGGGCCTCATTTCGCCCTTGAACCAGAGCATCCTGTCCTTGAGCTCCATTACCTTCGGGTCCTTGGAAAGGGCCTCTCTGACCTCGTCTCGGGGTTCCACTATGTGGAAGTAGGGATGGAAACCCCTGTAAAGGACCGTAACGGAACGGCCTTCATCGGAGCGGCCGTAGAGCTCGATGACCACACCCTGGTCCTCTTTTCTGTAATTACCGCTGATGACCAGCATCCTAAGTTTCAACAGGTCCCTCCTATGGGCCGAACGTCCGTTTCAGGCGTTGGCATGGATCTTGATCACATCACCGTCCTTCAGCTCATAGTCCGAACCGACGGTCCTTCGGGTCCTGCAGTCAACCCCCTTGATGAAATGCGTTCCGAGGTCGGTATGGACCTTGAAGGCAAGGTCCCGGGCGTTGGACCCCCTCCTCATGAGATGGGCATCGGGGAGCACCCTGCCGTCCTTGTCCGTGAACTTGTGCTCGTCCTCCACGGGATAGACGACAATAAGGTCAAGGAGCTCGTAAGCGGCGCTCTCAAGGACCTTCTGTACATTGGTGGACCCGAACCTGTCAAGGACATCCTGGATCCTCTGCAGGGCCTTTCTCTGGGCATCATTGAGCTTGGAAGCGTTCGTGATCTCGAACCGGCCCTCACCGGGCATGTAGCTGATAAGCCCTGCCTTGTCCGCCTTTCTAAGTGCCATCTCCGCCTCGGAGCATGTCGGTATGACATGAGCATCCTTGACATGTGCTGTCAGGTCCTTGATCTGTTCATCGTCGGCCTTGTCAGCCTTGTTCGCAGCTATTATCATAGGTTTTGAGGCCTTCCTCAGCTCAATGGAAAGGGAGAAAAGGTCCTCATCCGTCCACCTGGTCGGTTTGTCCGGTCTGTCAATGTGGGATATGGCCATGGTTATGTGATGTATGTTGATGCCTAGGCCCGTGAGCTTCTCGGCGAGGAGCTTGTCTATTGCCGTATGGGTCGATTCGGAGCTCTTAGCAAGTCTTGTCCAATCCTTTGAGATTATGCCCTTGAACCACTGGTCGATCTCATTGACCAGAAAGGCCGTGTCGGACCTTGGGTCGTGGGAACCTTTGTCCACCGGGTTCCCCTCAACATCTGTCGAACCTGAGACATCTATCACATGGACCAGGGCTGAGGCCTGCCTCAGGTCGTCAAGGAACTGGTTGCCAAGCCCCTTTCCCTTGTGCGCGTCGGGAACGAGACCAGCAACATCGAGGAGCTCTACTGGTACGAACCTTGTGGTCCCTCTTATGAAGGAGTTCTTCGGGTTGCTCGCAACGCCAAGCGCCGGTCCCGGGTCAACTGCCCTAAGATATGCCATACCCCTGTTTGCCTTTATGGTGGTGAAGGGATAGTTGGCTATCTCGGCACCGGAGAGGCTGCAGGCCTCGAAGAAGGTCGATTTTCCCACATTTGGTTTTCCTACTATCCCTATCTCCAAGAAGTGCCCCCAGCTGTGGGGTGGATTGGTCGACCATCTAAAAGCTTTTTCCTGCTGCTATGAGCCTGAAGCTCCGGCTGTCCAGGAAGCAAACGGAGAACATCTCGCCATTCGAGTACCAGATGGGCGACTCAGTGGTGATGGTGGTCCTAAAGGCCCCGCTGTCAGGACCTGTGCCGGTCCTTTCGACAGGACCAATGGTGATGGGTACGAACTGCAGGGCAGAGGTCATATGGAGCTTGGCCCCCTCTGAGATGGGTTCCTTCCAGAACCTAGAAGGCCTCAGCTCCATCTTGAGGGTGCTGCCTTGAAGGACGCCCTGGTCGTTCGAGTGAAGGCAGCATCCCCTCGGAACGTCCTCCGGTTCAACGCCTTTTAAGGCCAACCCCACCCTTGTTCCGAAAGGTGCGGAATCGAAGTCCCTGTCCTGGACCTGGATTGACCTGACCTGGGTAGTTGCGGTCCCAGGAGCTATGGACAGTTCCTGATGCTTCCTTACCGATCCGGATGTCACGAAACCCAATGCCACACAGCCGACCCCTTTGACATTGAAGGCCTGGTCCACCACGACCCTGGTAGGTCCGCCGGATGGTCCGGGTGCGATGCCTGTCAGGTCCTCCCTGAGGACCGCGGGATTGGGATCGTACTCCTTGTAACCCTCCACCACCGTTCCCTTCAGCATGGCAGATACTCTATGTACGTCAAGCTGAGGGTCTACGTTCACAAGCCCGTTCGTCTTACCGAGGAGGTCTAGAGCTATGACCGTCTCACCAAGCTCCCTGTCCAGCTTATCTATCTTCAGGTAGACCCTATCGGAGAGGTAAAGGGAGAAAGGAAGCGACCAGATCTTATCCGGGTACTTTGTTGGATAGACGATGTTCACGACACGGTCGTCCCTTTTTATCGCCGAGACGCCGAAAGATGTGTCCGATGACTCCTTGCCAACGGACCTGGCCCAATCCGTAGGTCCCAGCAGGCAGACGGTGACGCTGTCCATGCACCCCTCAATACCACCCCTTAAAAAAAACTTCCTAAGAACGGTCTTTCCTTTCAAGAACGTCGTAACAGAACACATATCATCGGTTCGATATAAGCTTTAAAAAGTAAGCGGCTATGCCTTAGGAGCCTGGGAAAAGTGTCCTTAAAGACCACCATAGCGGGTACTGTCCTGGTGATCATCGGTTCAGTCCTGGTCATACTGGCCGCGTTCCTGGACCAAGTGAGCGTCCATATCTATTTGATAGTCCCCGTCGTCGTTCTCAGAGGTCCGTTGGGTATAACCTCTGTCCTCTTGATTTTCATAGGTTCTACCCTGCTCGTCCTGGGTCGGTTCCATACCCATTTTTTAAAAGAGGTCGGTAGGGAGCGGTCGGACCGTCCGATCTCCCATCGTAGTAGTGATGAAGTGACCTCCGGGACCATTGAGACTGGTGGGGTCCTATTCTTGGGGCCAATACCCTTTTTTTTCGGGAGCAGTAAGTGGAAGGATAGGCTTCCCTCTTGGTGGGTTCTTTTCCTACTTGGAAGTATAATGTTTATATTTTTAGTATCTATTTCCATATTAATGGTAATACTTTATGGTTCATAAGGCCTACATGTTCGTAGATAGGCCAGTAAATGAGGGGGTCTGTAACATTGTTTATATACTAGGAAAAGGCGGTAGGAAAAATTTTATAAGCCCTTTGGGGGTTGTTGGATGAAGGTTTCAGGCATTCTTGTCTAAAAGGTAGAGGTTCTAAGGAGGTATAGCATGAAAAGGTTCCTTATCATCGGGGCATTGCTCGTAATGGTAGCTGCATCCCTATTCCAGCCTGCACAGGCCGGAATGAAGGATATAAGTACTGATAAGTTCAGCAAGGGAACGCTGGAGAACCCTGTGAACGTCACAAGTTCGGAGGTCATCATAGGTGATGAGCTGTTCAATGATGATACCAAACTGATGATCCACAACAATGCCTCATACTCCTATGTGGGCATGGACCTGAAGGGTGGACCGGACGCTGACGGTAACTATTCCACGAACGTCGCGCTCGACCTTGGGTCCAACAAACGCATAGATTACAGGTTCAGCGGGAACGGGGTCGGTGCATGGGGGCAGCAGACCTACGGTTTCGACAAGGAGATGAAACCCTCCGGGGTACCTGAGATATACCCCTCGGAGGAGGGTTACAATGCTTACATAAAGCTCCCAAGCAAGGCAACGGTGAGTTCGTTCGACTTCAACATAAACCATCCACCGGCGGCCGTGAGGATGGAAAAACTCCTGAGCGATAAGAACCTGGAGCATTATGGTTTCACTTACGTATATTTATATCAGGATGAAGAACCCGACTATGACTATTGGTACTATGATTTCACCAATAACTATTATCCAATGAAATATGTGCAAACACATTCCTATATGAAGGATGGACCTCAGAGCTGGATGTCATACTGGTATGGTAATTCGAACAATTTTGGTCCCATATACATGTATGATTACATCGATATGTATGGATATCGTTACGGCGACGGTACTCCCGAGGTCAGGTGCTATATGCAATGGGACCTGGACAATCCCGAATTGTTGGTGCCTGAAGGAGCCACCATAACAAGCTATATGCTGAACTATCCAATAAAACAGAACTATGGTTCTGCCCCCTATGGATATAGCTGGTCATCCGAGACCAAGAAATATTTCTCGGGAGAGAAAGAATATGGGGTATTTGCCCTGACAGATCCACCTTTGAGCAATTTCAACTATCAGGATAAAACGTATGGGCCCTACAGGGAGGCCTATGCATACTATTATGGCAGCAAGTATTCCCTGACCAGCAAGATGGAGAAGTACGATTCGGTCTTCACCGATGTGATGCCTACCAATAGGACCACTCCCGCGGCTTCATATAAGATGCCAGATACCTTTGCCGACACGAACACGGTAATAGATTACAACGTGAACTACGATCTGATAGGATTGGTAAATGAATGGAGGTCAGGTTCATTAGAGAACAATGGGGTCTTCATGAACATGTACAAGACCCCATATTCGACCGCCTCTCATCTGTATGATTATTATCATAATTATTATGTGACATACAACAGCGATTTCAGCGCTGGAAGCAAATACGACAAGAACAATGTGGAGTTCTATAGGTCCGGAGGTTGGACCACCCCCTTCA
>JBFYMY010000350.1:0-3241 GCA_041304645.1 Thermoplasmatales archaeon | reverse complement strand
ACCTATGCGCATGGGACCACCGGATATGCCGAGATGGGCATGGGGCAATACGAATAAAAGGGCTTTCATGGGATGTCAGTTCGTCTTGGTGACATCCAGGACCGTTTCTATGAGGTCTATGGCCTCATCCAGGTCCAGAGAGTTGTCCATCCTCGTCAGGATCTCTCTGTCCAGGGTGATGAGGTTCGTTCCTGTCCTCGATGCCGAGCTGACGTGGACGGCATCATAGAAGGTCAATCTGTGCTCCCTGGAGATCGCCAAGGCACCCATGAGGACGTCTCGGTCCAAAGGTATCTCCTTGAGGTCCATCTCGAGGAGCTTTTCCATATAGGCACTGGCGTCAATTTTCGTTCCCTTGGTGAATTGGACCAGACAGTTCCCGACCTCACAATGGACCAGAGGTGAGATGGCAAGCGATACCTTTGCCTCATCGCACAGTTCGAAGAGCCTTACCGCATCTTCGGATCGTACTTCTTCGTGGAAGAGCGGCACTATGACCGATGAGTCAAGGACCAGCATCATCTGGAATCCCTGTCCTTGCGGATGAGCTCGACCCCGGTCTTTCCGTGGGTCCTGAACCTGTTCTTCCTGAACCATTCCACGGAATCCATGGAGCGCTCCAACCTCAAATGGACCTCCAGGACCTCGGCCAAGTAACTCCCTGGTGACCTGCCCTTCCGTCTGATGGCCTCCACGACCTCATCATCGAGCCTTATCGAAACGACAGTTGACATGTAAACACCATGTAAACATAGACCTCTTTTTATTTAGATGTATTCCCGTGGATAGGACGGATGAATGTCATTAATAGATAAGATGGACTGCTCGCTCCGCCTACTGGCGGGTCCTGAAACAGTTTAAATATCTTTTTCGCTTGAGCGATGGGGTGGTGACGACATATGGGGTTCTTCGCAAGACGGAAGGCAAAGAGGCTCTTTGAGGAGGGTTTCGCATACCACCAGATGGGAGACCTCTTAAAAGCAGAGCACCTCTACGTCCAGGCGCTCTCCTTCGACCCCAACAACGCCGAGATACACATCAACTACGGTGACCTCCTCAGGAAGAAGGGGGACGATAAGGCCGCGGAGGTGGAGTACCGGAAGGCCATCATAATGGACCCCAACATCTCCGAGGCCCACGGGTCCCTTGCCCAGCTGTACCATTCCCAGGGGAAGTTCGAGGAAGCCGAAGGACTCTACAGGAAAGCTGTGACCCTTAAACCCGACAACATCAATGCCCAGATGAACCTGGCGCAGCTCTATATGGACACCGTCCGCTACACCGACATGAAGAAGGTCTATGAGGCCATCCTTCCCAATGTAACGGACCCGAAGCGCCTCTCATTGATCAAGGGAAGGTTGTGAGCGGCCGACCCATCTTGCATGGACCATGAACCCTGTGTGCCCAAGCATCTCCGTCTGCGGCCTTAGGGCGCCTTTTCTCAGGCTGTAATCCCTTGAGAGCACTTCTAGCGCCCTCACCCTGATGAACCCGGAACCCATCAGCTTCTCGGATATCTTTTCCAGCTGGTTCACGGTGGGTATGTAGGAACAGAACCTGCCCCCGACCCTGAGCGAACCTGATGCGGCCGCAACCGCATCCTGCGGGTCTGGCACATCGACCACGAAGGCATCCGCTCCCTTGATATCGCAGCCTGCTATGTCGCCCAACCTACCTTCCCACCTGTCCCTGCAGGGCGACATGGAAACGTTCCTCTTCGCTTTCTCAAGATGGTCCTCCCTGAGCTCGTATGTGACGACCCTGCCTGAGGGCCCTACCGCGTTCAACAAGGCCAGGGTCAATGAGCCAGAACCGGCCCCGCCCTCAACGACCGTCATGCCGCTGGTCAGCCCCAACTCTATCACAATGGACCCTATGTCCTTGGGGATTATGATCTGGGGGCCTCTTTCAAGGTTCCCCAGGACATCCCTGATGTCGGGCCTGAGTACTATGAACTCCCTGGAACCCAGACCTATGAGCTCGCCATAGCTCATTCCTATGAGCCTCTTTGCGTTCAGGGCGCCCGCACCACCGCCCAGGGCCGCCATCCTGTCCCCCGCCCTTATCAAGTGCTCCCTGGCCCCATCGAGCAGGAGCACGAGGTCCCCGTCCTTCACGACATCGTCCATGGATGGGCGTAACGGCTTCCATTATCTCAAGGCTTTTGGGACATCCCCAAGGGAGCCCCGTTCGAACTTTATATACCACGGGGATGCTTTTTAACTTGCTTGCAGCGGGATTCCCCGCTGCCACAGCGAGGAAAGAAAATGCCTGGACCTGATGTGGGACGGATCATCCTCGAAATAATCTCCCTTGAGAGAAGCCTTACCCCCGAAGGTGGGATAGGGGAGAGGGATGGGAGCACCTCCTGCAAGGTCAACGATCTTTCTAGAACGGGATAAGGAACGGGAAACAAGGACACCATACAACCACCTGAGGGCGGGCCTCTGGGGGGAGGCCCCCCGCTTTTATTCTGGCAATCGTTTTATATGCTTGGTATGTTAGCCTGCAGCTGAACAGGATGACAGGGACGACCACGAACATGAGATGGGTCCATGCAGGCCTCGTAACGGCAGCGTTCCTGCTTATCGTCATCTCCCTTCTCCCCGGCGTCGAGTGGGCCCATCTTGAGAGGGAGCGGGGCGTCGGACCGGCCACATACAGGCTCGATGCGTCCCTGGAAGCGTCCGGGTTCGAGTACTCCCTCGAAGCGACCTCTTCCGGGGGCGGGGTCCTCGGAGGGCTCGGAGGGATGAACCGGACCATAGGGCCGGTGAGAAAGACCTATCCCGAGGTGCGGGGAGATGTGCTCGAGAACCTCGGCATCATCTACGATTCCTACAAGGTCAAGAGCTACATCTACGAGCTGGTGATGGAGAACCCCCCGGAGGGATCGGGAGTGGACTGGCCCGGTCCCGGGAGCCCCTCGGTCTATCTCAACGTCACCTTGAGGTCGGACCTTGTCCCGTACTGGCCGGAAGCGGGTACAAGGACGCTCACGGTCACGGTCGAGCTTTTGAAGAGCGACCTCCACGATCTCGTCCGACCGGATGAGAGGTCCGAGCTGACCGTAACCGTCGACCGTATCGTCATCAAAGCCCTGACCAGGTACGATCAGAGGACCGGGGTCCTGTCCGGGACCCCTGCAACGCTCAAAGAGAGCAAGGGACCGTTCGTTCTAAGGAACGTAGGGGACAGTACCGTCAAGGGATTGGATGTCGGCTACCCTGAGGGCGCGGAC
>JBFYMY010000349.1:0-3580 GCA_041304645.1 Thermoplasmatales archaeon | reverse complement strand
AAGGCCCTCTCATGAGCTTTCCATATCTTCCTCTATCCTCTTCTTCAACAACAGGAAGGTCTCCCTGTCCATCTCATCATCAAGGAACCTGTCAAGTATCAGTGCAAGCATTTCTTTGGCGAGCTTGTTCCGGGTTATGTACTCGTACGTGGGGTCATGCCCGTCCGTGACCTTCCAAACCTCGCTCCTGTCCATGAGCTTCCTAAGGGTGTACCTGACCTCGTCCCTCTTCTGCCCTGTAATGGAGATGAGCTGGTGCCTCGAGATGCCTGGATTCTCCTTGATAAGGTTCAGGATGCGCCTCTGGTCCCTGTTCAAGTCGTTCTCGGTCTTACTAGCACGTTTTAAGCTCCCATCTGTGGTGTAGTAAAGCTTCTTGTTCCCTTTGACAACAGCCTTGACCTTTCCCTCCTTCTCAAGGAGGTCAAGATGGTACCTCAAGGTCCCCCTGTTCATCTTCAACGTGTCAGATATCCTGAGGAAGGATATGCCTGGGTTCTCCTCGATAAGATGGACCAAAGACCCCCTTGGTCCGTCCGGCTGGACCTTCTCCATCCTCATTTCCATCGCTCCATGCCCGGGAAGGGACGATGCATCATTCCCCGACATTGTCATCTATGAACGACCTTAGCTCCTCATAAAGCTCCCTATCTATCCCACCGCCTGTGAACTTATCCCTCAGCTTCTTTCTCATTCCGCTCCTTTTAAGGGAGGAACTTGACGGTCTCATCTCGGATAGGGCCTCTGACCTTATCCGGTCCATTATGGTGCCTATTTCGTCCCCGCCCTGGGACCCGTAAATGTCCTGGTGCCCGGGGTCAGGTCCGAACCTGCCACGGGATCCTTTCCATGGGGTCAGTGGACCAGACCTGAGCTCGGGGTTTTTTCCTGGAACGGAAATGCCATCATTCCCCCAATCACTATCCATATCCGGGTTCAAGGCACCTGCCTCCTCTACCCTAAAGCGTCTGTGCTTTCTCACTATCACCAATATAGCAATAGTGAGGGTAACGACAAGAAGGAGTAGCAAAATCGATACACCTACAACAAGGTAGATCGGGTCAGTGTCCTCATCGTCATCTCCCATCCCGATCGTCTTGACGACCTCGTACCACTGACCGTCAGAGTCCTTGAACCTAAGCTTGATCGTATGATCGCCTTCGCCGAGGTTCAACTCGATGGATGTACCGTTCCCGAAATATTCCCCGTCCACATACCATTCGATCTCTACTATGTCCACGTAATCCTTTCCGAACAGGTCCTTGAGGGATAAGGTCACCTTTCCGGAAGTGGTGTTCTTTTCCATGATGATATCGTAGATATCCTCCCCTTCGATTTCGTCCATCACCTTGACCGTGAAGGAGATCAATGCGTTTGCTTTACCATCAGAGATGACGATCCTGACCGAATGGTTGCCAATGTCCGAGCTGTTCGGTATCCCGGACAAGATGTTCCCGCTCAAAGTAAGGAAGGCTACATCTGTGAACAGTTGCCAATCGAGGTCGTCCCCATCAGCGTCATATGCGGAAAGGGTAGCTTTGAATTTGTTACCAACGAACGCGGTGGGGAGGTCTATGAGGGACAGTTCCGGAGGGGTGTTCTGTGCTATTGGTGGGTCCATCACGATGATGCTGAAGTTCCGGGTATCTGAATTGTTCCCATCAGAGACCGTGACCTCGAACCAGTAGGTCCCGTTCTTGGCCGGGGTCCCGGTCAATCGGTCTCCCTTGAGGGATAACCACTCGGCATCGGTCCTCAAGGACCAGGACAGAGCAGAGGAGGGTGTATCCGGATCGTAGGCCCTGAGATCTATGGTCAGGCTTTCGTTCCTATAATACGATGATCTGGTTATGTCCAGGACCCTAGGCGACAAGGATATATTGGATCGATCGCCCACAACGAGAGTGAAGTTCTCGTGATCGTTATGGATACCGTCAGATACCGACACGTTCACCCAAAATACCCCTTCGAAGGCACAATATCCTGAAAGGACCGAACCCCTCATGGACAGCCCCGGATGATCGGTCCGTACGGTCCAGGTCAGGTCCTCTTGCGGTGTATCAAGGTCTATTGCGGTAAGGTTTTGGACATAGTACCTTTGTGCCCCTTGGATCCATTTAAAAATTGGTGTAACGATCATAGGTGGGTCTATGTCCATTCCAGAACCGTTAAGGACCGGGACAGGGTGGTTCATCACCCTTGAGACGAGAGGATACATGTCCTTCGACCCGGATGTTCCAGCAATGGAATATGGTGTGTCAACAATGCCATCACCATTGGAGTCAGGGCTTGTATGGTCGCTCCAATGGTTCCCAGAGCTTCCTTCATACCACGTTGTAGAAGAATTATCGAACGCCTGGACTTTGTTCTGGAAATTATCCACCATATCGTTCCCTACCACGCTCGAATCCCCATATCCATTATAGACCTCGATCCCTGGCCCAGTATTGTCCATTATTAGGTTATCTCTTATCTCATATGACCCAGGGTCAACACCCTTCCCTTCGAGATATATCCCATCTCGACCG
Organism: Thermoplasmatales archaeon; assembly: GCA_041304645.1. Taxonomy (GTDB): domain Archaea; phylum Thermoplasmatota; class Penumbrarchaeia; order Penumbrarchaeales; family Penumbrarchaeaceae; genus JALOTP01. The sequence continues at coordinate 1,052 of JBFYMY010000349.1, read as the reverse complement.
TTCCCGTAGACCGTGCACCCCTTTACGATGACGTCCTTGTTAGGTCTCAAATTGAGGCCATCCTTGGAATTACCGATGAACTCACTATACTGGATATACATAGTGAGTAATGCATTGGTGTGAATGGAGGTACCCCAACCGACCTTCCCTTGATTGAAATTGGAAGAGCAGTTCTGTATCAATATACGGTCGCTGTCGAACATTCCGAAACCAACACTATTGTAATTGGCATGACATTTTTCATAGCTGATATAAGTCGAAACGAAGTTCTCAAACCCGCTATTCTTGTTGTAGATGCTTATGCAATTACCGAACGAGACTCCAGTAGTACTGCTCATAAAGAATCCGTTCCCACCATTATTGGTGGCTATACAATTCACAATTGAGGAATGACTCGCCCCCTCCAGGAAGAAACCCTGCTGGTTCAAAAAAGTTGTGACGCTATTGACCGTTTGATATTGACCCTTCAAATGTAATCCCGAACGGCGTTCATCATCTGTTCCCCCTCCATATATCGTTATACGCCTTATCTCCGTTTGATTACCCCATGACTGGACCACATCGTTTTCACCGTTACCCGACACCCTTAGGTCCTTTAGGTCAACCTCATCTGCGGTGATAAGGACCGTTGCCATTCCGGTGATACCATATATATGGGTCTTATCCTGACCCTCACCCCGGACGGTGATCCCCTTGACATCGATGACGATACCACCTTCATAGGACCCCTCGTGGATGAGGATCTCGTCACCTTCCGTCGCATTGTCAATGGCATCCTGAATGTTTGAATAGGTCTGCCCCTCACCCACATGGAGGACACTACCTCGAGTGCTACCGCCCTGGGACGATATCGGGATGATGCCCAAGGGGACTATTACCGACACTATCAAGACCAAAGCAAGCATTATCGGCTTCGCACCGGACCATCGTTCTATAGACATCCTATCACGACCGTTCATTGTTACAAACACGGTCAGGATGTCTATAAATGGCTTCTCTGATGGACCTCTCCGGGTCTGGCTCGTTCAGAATATAAAAGGATTATGTGAGGC
>JBFYMY010000348.1:0-5898 GCA_041304645.1 Thermoplasmatales archaeon | reverse complement strand
GCCTCACCTTCCTGGCTATGAACCTCTCGGTGAAGAGACCTATGACACCCCCTCGGAATATGGGGGTAGTCAGGGTGAACGGACGGTATATGCCTATGGCAACGGCCATCACGGGCAGTTTCATTATGATGAGGACGACGGCCAGAGCCACGCCTATGCCCAGCATGATGATATTGAAATCACCGTTGAATATCGCATGGACCGTCGAGCCCATTATGACGGCCTGTGGTGAAGGGAGTGATGGTGTCCCTATCCCGTAAGCCTTGGCGAGAAGCGCGACTATGATAGGGATGGAAACGGCTCCCACGACCACCCCAATGAACCTGCCCCACTGTATCCTGATGGGGGTAGCACCGAGGATCTGGGCGGTCTTGAGCTCCTGCATGGAATCTCCAGCTATGGCCGCACTGCAGCAGACGACGGCAGCGACCAGGATGGTGGCGGTCATCCCAAGACTTATGCCCAGGTGAGCGAATCCGATGGCATCCAATCCCATAAGGAGAAGGGCGGTTATGACCAGCGTAGTGATGGTAACCGAGGAGATGGGATTGTTGGAGGAGCCTACTATGCCCGCAAGGTATCCTGCAACGGCAGTGAAGACGAAAGTGGCGATCACCATTAAGATGGACAGGACCACTGATGCGACCGGTTCGAACCTTGTGACGTAGAGGTAGAGCCCAAGGACACCGAGCCATATGATGGCCACATAGACCATGGAGACCCTGAAGTCCCTCTCGGTACGGAGCGGGGCCGGGGCCGTAGGGTCCCTCTTCTTTCCCGAAAGGGTCTGTTTGATGGACTGGAGCAGGGTCTTCCTCAGCTTCCACAGGGTGAACATGCCGCCGGTCAGGACGGCACCGATCCCTATCCATTTTGTCTCATCGAACCAGATGGTATATATGGCATCTATCGGGTCGCCAGCAGGCCACCCCTTGATCAGGCCGACCATAGGGATGGCGATCACCCATCCCAGAATGCCACCGGCAAAGACGATGAGGGATATCTTGAAGCCTATGATGTACCCCACACCGAGCAGGGCGGGAGAGACGTTGACGCCTCCGAAGAACCTGATACGGCCTCTGGGGAAGACCGTTTCGACCCTCTCCTTCCAGAGAGAGAGGCCCGATTCCGCGGCGAACTTCATGAAAGCGCCTATGCCGGCGGCGATGATTATGTAGTTCATCCCCCTGCCCCTCTTTTCCATTACCTTCAGGACCTCCGCGGCCGCCACACCCTCTGGGTAGGGAAGGTCCAGGTCCTGGATGAAGACCTTGCGTAGAGGGATAGTGAAGAGGATGCCAAAAAGGCCGCCGACAAGGGCGATGGCCACCATTATAAGGACCCTTTCCATGGACATCATCTCATCCCATCCGGCGGTGCCTCCCGTGATGCTATTGATAACTATCAGAGCAGGGAATGTGAAGATGATGCCGGCTGCAAGGGCCTCGCCGGCCACACCTATGTTCTTGGACATGTTGATCTCGAGGATGGACCCCTTGAACGCCTTGAGAATGACCAGGGCGAAGACCAGGGACGGTATTGTCGCGGAAACGGTCATTCCGACAAAGAGGCCAAGATAGGCGTTGGCGGCACCCATCACGATGGTGATTATGATGCCGACAAGTATCGCCTTGAAAGTGAACTCCGGGACATCGCTCTCGGGAGGGATGTAAGGAACGAACGGTTTTGACATCTTCATCCCTCCTATCCCTGTTCTTCCTTGGCAGGGCTTTCCATCTGGTAGTAGTCGTAATCTATCATCAGATCATAGACATTACCGTCATCCCTCAGGCCTATGGCCCCTATACCAATATTGGGTACCCACATTCCAGCAGAGTCCATCGTTACTGTGATGCTTATGTTCTGGGACCCGCCCATGACCATCAGTTCCTCATCGGTGAATGTTATGGTAAGGTCTATCCTGCCCTCCCCTCCCTGCGGATTGGAGCCGGATCCCGTAACGGTCCTATTGGCACTCTCGATGATAAGAGTGAAGGCATCTGGCTGGTTCTCGTGCCTCCGCACCCTTCTAGCAGGGGGGTTGGTCTCGTCCGTCCATGTGATCGTTGCGTTAATGGTCCGGATGGCCATGTCCGGAGATCCCAGGTCCTTTGTCCGGCTGGCTCCGACCGTAAGTTCGCCGCTGTCGGTATCGGTCCCCTTTGCAAGTGGCTGGTCCACCCACCAACCACCTCCGCCAGGGGGGGGAGAAGGTCCGACGACATCGGCCCCACCGACGATAGATACGACCATCATGACCAGAAACACCCCCGCACCCACGGAGCCCACGATGGTATCGTTCCTCTTAAGGGACATGATAGAACCTCCGACCAAGAAGGCAGAACAGGACCACTCACAGGCCCCCAAGGGGGGTAGAACGACTATTCCGATATAAATGTTGAGAGTACTCATTCCTCGTCTGCCCAGTCGGCATCCACATCACTGTAATCGATGTCAGGTCTCTCTTCGAGCTTCCGCCTCTGGGCCCTCATGTAGAGGAATCCCCCGACAGCTATGGCCATGATGATGAGGATTAGCACGACCGCCACTGCGATCATCAACGGGTCCAGGCCCTCTTCTCCGTCCTGTCCCTGCTCGGATTTCACCCTGACGTCGTATGTCCGCTCGTAAGCCGCGGAACCGCCGGGTATGCCTATGGCAACGGTGACCTTATGGTCGCCAGTGGCCTTAGGTGCATCGAACGTGAGGTTGAAACTGCCGTCAGGTAGAACGGTCGTCCTGTGGACAGTGGAGGACCCGCCCTTGACCACAGTGACGACGACCTCATAACCGATGGAATCGGGCGATGACCCAGTGATCCTGACCTGAGAGCCCCTTACCCAGTTCGATTCCGGGACCATCTGGAAGCTTTCGGGAGCGTGGGTCCTGGAATAGTTCGACCCGATGGTATACTCGAGGGAGAACGACGTCCTCAGGGGTTCGCCGCCCGTTCCATACTGTCCGACGGGAAGAACGAGTTCGAAGGACTGCCCGGACCTGTACAGGGCGGATATCCAGAGCTCGCTCGAGGTGGGCCAGTTGTACATGGTCCCCGTTGGCAAGGGCGTTATCTGCAGTGCTGCGGTAAGAAGGGTCGTGTTCACCTTCGTGCTGAACTCGAGCTTGATGATGCCATCAAGGGGCATTGAGGACAGCTGAGCTGCGGTCGGTCCTTTCAATGTGATGAGCAGCGAGGGTGGTCTGACAGAGAACGTTGTCGTGTTGCCCACGGGGAGGACCGGCCCGCCCGAGCGGAGGAGGAGCTTTCTTGAGACCTCTACCTTGTAGGCCGCACCCTCCGTAAGGTCGGTCGCCGGGTCGAAGGTGATGCTCTTGTTATCGATGCTGACGACATATGTGCCGGTGATAGGGGCGCTCGAACCGGATGGGATGACCTTCAGGAGCTTACCCCATCCGTCACCGGGGTCCATCACGGGTTCTGCGAATCCTAAAGATATGTTCGTGCTAGGGTCCGCACCGGTCGTCCCACCACCGGGAGCGACCGTATACCAGCCTGGAAGCAGGTAAAGGACCGATGTTCCTGCATCGATGACCTTTCCTGGGGTGACGGTGAGCTCCTTGGAGACATCCCCATATCCCATGGCGGTTATGTTGGTCCTGAGCGTGAAGGAAGCGGATGCCGATGAGGGGTCCACCGTGATATTGAAACCGCCAGATGCATCCGTCGTCCCCGAGAACGGTCCAAGAGCAAGTACAATGTCCTTGTAGGGTATCCCTTCAAGGAGCACCGATCCCCTGACGTAGGAAAGTGGATGGTCCGGCGTCCTGAAACCGTAGACCAGGTCCCTCCATAGGACAGGTGCAAGGTCGTCCAATGCCTGGAGTGCATCGTCTATGACCAGCTCGAACCCGGTCTCCATGGGGAGCTTACCGGGTATGTTCACGACATAGGTGAGGGCCTCGGACCCCTTGGTGGGTGCTGCGAGCTCTATGATGGCATCCCTTTCCCCGGACCCGTCCAGGGTCCAGAGCTCCACATCAAGGGACTGGAACTTGATCTCCTCTGGAACACTTATGATGAGGTCCGTGTCGGGATCGACCAGACCGCCCACGAGAGGCATGGTCGGTGTCACAGTGACCGGCTGTGGGTCCTCCTTCAAACGGAGGGTGAACGCGTTCGCGATCCCCGCCTTGACAATGGCTATATCGATACGCGAGCTGTGCCGAAGGGCGGAGCCCTTGAGGTTGACGTTCCCGGCCCTGACCCTGGGGAAGAGGACCTTTCCGTCCGGCCCTGTCGTCATGTTGAGCTCGTTGTCGTTCAGGAGCGAGGAGAGCACCTTGACGGTAGCCCCGGGTATGGCCCCGGCCTCCGACACTATAGAGACCTCCAGAGAGCCCCTTGGCTTCGGGCCCACCGGAATGGACCCAAGATCGACGGAGGCGCCTTTTACCACATCTATTCCAGGTATGGAGGTCTCATTGTAAAGGTAGCTATCCAGGACCTCGAGCCTGTAGGTGCCCTGGGGCACCAGAGGGAAGCTGAAGTGTCCTGTCTCATTGACGGTCAGCCTCTGGTCCGAGAGAAGCAGCTTTGTCCCCCATGCGCCTTCACCGGTGATCGAATCCACGAGCCTCCCGGAAACTGAACCGGGGGGAAGTTCGGTCCTGAACCTCACTTCCATGGCCCTCCATAGGGGTCTTCCCCCGCCATTTGTCTGAAGCGATGTGTCCAGCCTTAGGACATGGTTCGTATCGTAGGCAAGTTCCTCCGCAATAAGGATGGATACTGCCCTGTCGTCCGGTGCCGGTGTAAGTGATATTGGCAAAGGCGTGGTCTCGTCAGTTGAAAGCCTGTAATTCGAGGGGTCCGTGATGGATGCCCTGTCCATGACCCGGCCGAAATCCACCTTGATACCGTTCGACACGTTCACGTCGTAGGCCCCGTCGATGGGGTCGGTCGTAAATGGCCAGGGGTCCTCTGTAAGGTCAAAGGTGACAAGGGTCGTACCGCCTTTCTGGACGATCACGTAGTTCTTCGGTTCTGTAGTGGAGAGGTCCTGGAAATGGAGCTTTTTTGCCTCCACGGATGTGTTGACAGTCCTCACGTCCGTCCATGTCGCCTCACCCTTCATGTCCGTCAACTTTGAAAGCTCGAATGGCGGAAGAGGGGGGTAGTACAGGTGCTTTATGGTGACAACGGCGTTCTCTATGGGAGTCCTACCGGATGCGTTCATAATCCTCAATGTCAGGTTCCCAATACCCTCTGGGAAGGCCTCGAGCCCTTTGTAGGGGATGTGATAGGTTTCTCCTGGAGAGAGATAATGGGGAACGATATAGGACCCGTTGGTCATCCCAAGATAATAGGTCGGAGGAACCGAGATTATATACCTGCTATTGAAGAGGTATTCTTTGGGATTGGTTGTGGAATTGGAATCGACCGTGATATTGAACGACCCGGTGATATCAGTAGACCCGTTGAAGTACTTCGGCTTGGTGTTCCAATGGTCATCTATATTGGTCGGGGTGAGATCGACGATAATCTTGATCTCGACATGCATGCCCGCGGTCCCGTTAACGACGGTCCCTGATATGTAAGCATCAAGCAAGGGCAGAGGTGTATCACCATCCGCTCCTACAACGAGCGGTGATAATGGGACCGCTGCCATGACAATAGCGGTCAATATCAACCGAGCTGTCAACGAGATCTCCGTTCTTCCATGCATATCTAAGCACCTTCCGATACATGCCTGCCCCAGACCCGGGGAGTAACTTGGACCCTTGAGGGGTCCTTACCCTATTATTGAGCGAAAGTTCAAACTGGACCTGGAGATCAGTCCTCTTCTTCCTCTTCGTTGTCCTCGTCCTCTTCTATCTCCTCGACGTCCTCATCATCTTCCTCCTCGTACATCTCGGAGATGTCCTCGTCCTCTTCTT
>JBFYMY010000347.1:0-4871 GCA_041304645.1 Thermoplasmatales archaeon | reverse complement strand
ACCTCATCCCTGGCATTGGAAACGGCCTCATCAAGGAGGTCGTCAAGGAAGACCACACGGTTCCTCCTCGTTGACATCTTGCCCTCGGGAAGAGAGACGAAGGAGTAGAACATGGTCTCCGGGAGCTTCTTCTGGCCCAGCTCCTTCAAGGCGATGGACAGCTGCAGGGACTGGTACTTATGGTCCTCCCCCAGGACGTTTATCGCCCTGTCGCAGACGGAAAGCTTCCACAGGTGGTAGCCTATGTCCCTGGTCGTATAGAGACCGGAACCGTCGGAGCGGGTCAGGACGAACCTCTTCTTGAACTCCTCGTCCTTCTGCTCGTCCACCAGTCCCGTGAGGTCAAGGTAGAGGGCGCCGTTCTCCTCCCTGCATAGTGGGCTCTTCCTGAGCCCCTCTATCACCCTTTGGAGGGAACCGTCCGAAACGACCTTCGATTCGTAGATGAAGCTGTCCATTGCTACGTTCAGGTCAGAGAGCGAGCTCTTCATGCCCTCAAGCACCATTTCGCATGCCGCTCGGACATCTTTCGCCCTGATCTCGGGTCTGCCTTCGGCAGATATCACCCGCTCCAGGTCCTGGGACCTAACTGCATCCTCGAAGTCCCTGAGCATCCTGTTGATGAGGGGCTCCATGGACGGTTCGGCCTCCAGCTTCGCATTGGCCGCCTGGTAGTACCTTACAAGCTCGTGGTCCTTCTTTCTCCTATCCGCCGGTCCCAGATCGGATGCATCTATGTTGTGCATGCCCCAGACCAGGAGCATGGCCTGTTTCCCCATGTCGTTGACCCAGTACTGGGCCTCCACGTCGGACCCGTCAGCCCTTAGCATCCTGACCAGTGTGTCCCCAAGGATGGGGTTCCTGGCCCTGCCTACATGGAAGGGGCCGTTCGGATTTGCCGACGTATGTTCCACGATGACGGTCTCCCCCTTGGGCGGCGAGAGCCCGATATCATCCCCACGGGACCATAGGAAGTGGGCCAGGTCCCTGACGTACCTGCGGGGTTCGAAGGTGCAATTGAGGTAGCCCGATACGGCAGAGATGTCGAACAGCTCGTTCCCTCCCATCCTCTCGAGGAGGGCAGATGCAAGGGCGTCAGGGCCCATCCCCAAACCCTTTGCAAGCTGGAAGCAGGGGAGGCAGAGGTCCGACTCGCCCTTCCTGGGCCTCTCGATGGTGGGTTCGTCCCGAACGCCCAGTGACCGCAGGGCCTCCGATACGGCCGTCCTGAACGCACCGGAGTAGTGTTTCACTGGGTCCACAGAGGGTTCCATACGGGCTCAAACCACCCTCCGATTTAAAACCTATCGCCTCTAGACAACCTGAGCGAATGCTCAAAACCTTTTTCTATGCACCCATTCATTGACCGGTGAAGGTATACTAGATGTCCGTTGCTCCAAAGGATACCGTCCCATCGGAGGATGCCATCATACGGTTGAGGGCCAAGCTTGAGGATGACCGCCATACGATCGTAGAGGAGGGCGGTCAGAGGTTCCTTGCACATAGGGTCAAGGGAGAGGCCATAGACCTGCTCCGGTCCCTGGAGCGTCTGTCGGAACATCTCGACAGGGCCTCTTTGGAGGGAGTTGAGAACCTGGTCCTCATCTCCGACAGGAACGTTGAGGTCCTGCCCATGTCCATCCTCGTGCCGAAGCTGGAGGCCAAGGAAAAGGATGACCTGGAACTCTCCTCTGAGCTTAGGGAAAAGCTCACCAAGCACCTTGCCCCCATAGTCTTCACCACGGAGAACGACATACTGGAGCTCTACAGGACGGCGGTAAGGATGGAGGGCTCCTGCCAGAGGACGGACACATCCATCGGATTGGACCTGGCCAAGACCGACATTCCAAGGGAGGCGGACATCGTCTATCTCATATTCGATGACGGTTTCAGGAAGATGGACCTGAAAGGTCTGGACGATGTGATGGACAGCGCCGTATCATCGTTGAGGGAAGGTGTCAATTCACCCAAGGCAACTGCACCCCAGAGACCCTTCTCGACGGTTTCCAGACCGGAGGAGGGGGCATTGAAGGGACCGACGGGGACCGTGGCGGACCTCACTGACCCGAAGGTCATCGCAAGGGAGTTCTCAAAGAACATCATATCCCTTGGATACCGGAAGGATGCCGTCTTCTCCCGCAACGATGCCAACCAGTTCTTCTTCATAGGGATGAACCTCCCTGCGGTCTTCTTCAAGGTCCTGGAGGACGAGGAGGAACTGTCCTCGTTCCTCAGGGTCCTCTCCCACCGCAGGGACGCCGTCGGCATACTGATAACCAGGGAGTGGTCCCCCAGGATGGAAGCGCTCTCGTACAAGCACGGCTTCATCTACCTGGAAGCAGCCAGGGCCCATCTGGCCCATGAGGTCGTCATGGGGAGCTTCAAGGAGGGCGGCCCGAGGTGACGCGGCTAGCTACATCCTGCGCCTCGATAGACAAGCTCCTCGGGGGCGGCATAGAGAGCTCCGCAATAACCCAGCTTTTCGGGGAGGGCGGCTCGGGAAAGACCAATCTATGCCTCCAGGTGGCAAGGAACGTCGTCACCGAGGGTCAGAAGGTCGTTTACATAGACACCGAGGGCGTCTCTATGGAGCGCTTCCAGCAGATCTGCGGTTCCGAGAGGGATTACAAGAAGCTCGCCAGGGAAGTGCTCTTCTTCCAGCCCATGAACTCATCCCAGCTCGAGGATTCCATAAGGAACACCGTGAAGCTTGCAGGCAAGGACCTTCACATAGGATGCGTCATACTCGACTCCGCCACGGTCTTCTACAGGATGCAGCTGGGCGGAGGCAAGGACGAGGAGGGGCGCAGGGATATATCCAATATCATCCTGGAGCTTATGAACATCTCCAGGAAGCAGGACATCCCTACGCTAATTACCACACAGGTCTATTCCCAACCAGGTTCAGGTTCCGGCGATGTGAGGCCCATAGGCGGCCACTCTCTCGCCCACAACTGCAAGGCCATAATCAAACTGGAGAAGATGGGGGACGGCGGCTACAGGAAGGCCACGGTGGTCAAGCACAGGTCCATGCCATCGGGCGCCACAGCGTTCTTCAAGCTGACAGGTTCGGGCGTCGAGGACCTTGAAAAGGAAGAGCTCGAGATGGTGGAGCTGAGACAGGTAGGGAGCATGGGCTCAAGGCCGATGATCGGCCTATGAGCAGGTCTGGAACATGACATTTGGTATCCCGTGCTCACCCGATGACCTCTATCGATGATACAGAAGCGATACAGGACCATATTACCTTTATATAGTACCGGTCCCAAACCTATCATCCCCCCAAAACAGGTGTTCCGGACAACCATTATCTATGGTGGAAATGCATGACCTTTCCTTGGGGAAACAGGGACGAACCCTTAATGGAGGTCTTGATATGGCAACCAAACCCGTTCTTTCGAACATTGCACCCATGCACAGGTTTATCGTGGTCGCTCTGACGGCACTGTTCCTGGCATCAGGGACGCTCCTGGTCCTGCTCCCTGCACCGGCGAACGCCGAGACAAGGCCTGGCGGAACGCTCCTGAACGACGAACCTGCAAGGACCTACACCACCGGATGGTGGTGGACGGAGACGCCCGACGAACTGCAGTTCAAGGTCCCTACAAAGTCCAATTACTATACCGCCATAGCCTGTTTGAACCAGGCCTCCGGAGAGGACTTCGACCTCTTCGCCTATTCCGATTATGATATGACCCAGAAGATTGCATCGTCCACAAAGGGCAGCGACAAGATGGACGTGGTCGTCATAGACGGGCACACGTTCACAGGGAACAATCAATACGCCAAGGTGTACAAGTTCACCGGGTCCAACTGGAACAACGGGATAAGGATAGAATCGGACTACCACTGCGTTTCAGCGGACCTCTACGGGTCAGACACCGATGCGAACGGAAGACTGGAGATAGGGACCTACCGCTACTCCCTCTTCGAATACCACGGGACCTCCACATACACTGGGACCCTCAGGGGCGATTATCCGCTTGTGAACATGTACGATATCTATCTCCATGCGGGAGGACAGTACAAGTTCGCCATAGACAGCGTCCCGTCGAACGAGAGGCTCTCCATGCACCTTCTAAGGGGGTCCGGGAACCTGGACGATGCGCTCGCCTCATACACCTCCTCAACATCTGGAGGCTCCTTGACATTCAACTACAATCCCGAATCATCCGGTTACTACGGCCTGCTCGTTCTGGACGAGAACCTGGGTTACACGAGCTCGGACACCTACAGGATACTGATAACATCGGATTTCAACATGAAGGCGACCCCGGAGAGCAAATTGATCGCTCCGGCCATGAACACCTCCTTCGCAATAGATGTCGAGTCCCTGGGCATCACCAAGGACATCAACCTCCATTACAGGTGGCAGAGCGGGTCGGGGAACATCTCCACCCCGACAGGTGCGCTTGCGAAATTGAACGTCGGAAAGGTAACGCCCAACGGGGTCGAGACGAAGAGGGCATATCTCAACATCACGACCACGTCCTCCATGTCCGCCGGGACCTACTATCTGACGGTCTATGGCAATGACACATCGACCAACGGACTGAGGGACAAGGTCTGGGTCACATTGAGGGTCTCCACGAACCCGGACTTCTTCCTATCCACCACGCCAGACCTTAGGGTCATATCCCCAGGGACCACCGCCAAATACACCATCACCATGTCCACCATTAACAGCTTCTCATCGAACGTTACCCTATCGGAATCCTCATCGCCCACTTCGAGCACCATAACCTTCTCGTTCTCTCCCTCATCCATCAATTCAGGGACACCTACCTCCACCCTAACGGTTGCCACGCAGACCACCAGCCCGGTAGGGACCTACGCATTGACCATCTCGGGAACGGGTGGCTCTCTAGATC
>JBFYMY010000346.1:0-4041 GCA_041304645.1 Thermoplasmatales archaeon | reverse complement strand
TGATAGTCACACCATTGAACGGTACGGTCACGGCAGATACCACGGTCCCTCTCGAATGGACATACAGCGGTCCCTTCGAATTTTCCAAGGCCTTTTTAAGGGTCGAGAGGACCGGGCTCTTCAAACCCACCATAACTTCGGGAAAGGTCATAGTGCCCCTGGATGATGAAGGCCCCATAGAGCTGACCATCAGGCTCGAGGACGAATTCCAGAACTATGTGGAGAAGAGTGTTGTTATAATAAGGGACATAACAGGTCCCAGGGTCACGTTCACTGCTCCCTTGGAAGATGATTACCTTTCGAACACCGCTGTTACGCTGGATTGGTCCGCATTCGACGGTTCGGATAACGATGATCGATTGAGGTTTCTCATATCCCTTGACAGCGGCCCGTTCATGGACCTGGGGTATAACAGAACATTTTATACGGTCCTTGGGGAGGGTACCCACAAGGCGACCGTCAGGGCAGTGGACCTGGCGGATAACATGGGCGAGGATTCCGTCTCGTTCCATGTGGACCGGACACCGCCCGTTGTAGATTTCATCGCACCGATGAACGGGAGCTTCATCAAGGACCCCCAACTCGATGTCAGATGGGAGGCATCGGACAACATGGTCCTAAGGAACCTCACCCTCTACCTTGACGGTGCGGTCTATGCGGAGGTGACCGACAGGTCCTATCTGCCACTCCCGGTCTCCCACAACGGCAGACATGCCCTCAAGCTCATTGCCGTGGACGGTGCCGGTCTAACGGCAGAGGCGTCCACCATCTTCTACCTGGACACTCAGCCTCCGCTCCTTGCATGGACGGGTGACCCACCCGGGATCAGTCGTTCCAAGACGCTCTACCTATCATGGTCCGTGGAAGAGAAGGTCGGATTGTCCGAGCTGAAGCTCGTTGCAGGGAACATGACCATCACATTGCCTGTTGGGGCCATGAATGCGACAGTGGCCTTGGAGGAGGGTGTGTACACCAACACCATCTTCTATCTCTCGGCAACGGACCTTGCGGACATGGAGACGAAGCTCTATTCCCCTGTCGATGTCATCATCGATATGACCCCCCCTCTGCTCTCTATCGACCTTGCCCGCTCCCAGGTGAAGGCCTTCAAGGCGGATGTTTACTGGCTATCATCCGATAACCTGTCAGGACTGTCATCTACGCAGGTCACGCTGGATGGTATCGATACGGTCAATATTCCCTCGGGCAATCTCCACACCTTCAGCGGTATTTCGCCCGGTGCCCACTCCATCACCATCGCTGTCAGGGACAGGGCCGGGAACGAGGCTGATATGACGTGGAACTTCACCGTCTCCAAGCAGGGCGGCGGCGGGGAGGAGGAGAGTGATGGGGGGGTGGGGTTGAACACCATTCTCTTGATAGCGGTGATCTGCGCCGCCATACTGACGGTGGTCATCTTCATCATAGTAAGGTCCAAGAGGAAGAGGGATGCCGAGAGAACTAATGGGAAGGTGAGAACAGGTCCAGCCAAGCTCACTCTGTCCATCCCGGCCCCGGTCTCTCCACAAGGCCTACCCGGCCACGGTCCCGGCAGCCTTCCGCCTGCTCAGGCAGGCCCCCATAAGAGAACGGAAGAGACCGGCGATGGTTCAGGCTATATACGGCCTACAAGACCAAAGAAGGACAAACGGAAACAGAAGGGTCCAGCGGGTCCCGATGATGATCAGGACATACTGGACGACAGGACCCCTTCGGTCCTACTTGAACAAACCCCGACGGATCGTTCCACACAACCCATACCGACCGAGATGGACGGCGACTCTTTCCAGGTCCCTGAGGCGAAGGCCCCACGGGACCCAGAGGCGTCCGAAGGACCTACCGATCACAGACATCCCCAGAATGAGGGCCAACCTGGTGATGGACAGGGAGCGTTCGAAGCCCATGATGAGGAGGTCGAAACCCCAAACGAGCTGGAAGAGATCGAGGAACTGGACGAGGTTGAAGAGGCGGACCAGGAAGATATAGAGGAATGGACCGCCTGAGCGCATTCGGGCCTCTCGGAAAGCTTCAAATAATCATCCTATCTCCCTTGGACCGATGGGTTACTATGACCGAAGTCGCCCCCGTCCTGACAGAACAACCTCCGTCCGCTATCGCCAGGCGGATACCTTACCATAAGGTCGTCAGGGACTATGCGGTCATAGCCATAGGGGCTACCATCATGGCATTGGGCCTTGTATGGTTCTTAGGACCCTACAAGGTCTCTGCCGGTGGTGTATCCGGGATATCCATCGTCCTCAGCAACACCCTCGGTCTACCCCTAGGTCTAACGATGCTCGTACTTAACATACCGTTGTTCATCCTCGGTATAATCGTCCTTGGGAAGAGGTTCGGCGTGAGGACGTTCTTCGGCTTCACGGTCATGTCCGTAATGACCGACCTCATAAACGAGGGCATATACGGTCATCTCCTTCCCGGCAGGTACAAAGCCTATCTCCTTTCCGATCCCGCATCGGTCAATGTCCTGAAGGACCTGGACCCGCTCCTTGCAGCGATCTTCGGAGGTGTGCTCCTTGGGTTCGGCCTAGGCCTTGTCTTCAGGGCCCAGGGTTCGACCGGCGGCTCGGACATAATCGCCCAGATCTCAGTGAAATACAACTTCATGACAGCCGGCCAGACCTTCATCATCTTCGATTTCATAGTGATATCCTTGGGAGCCATCGTGTTCAACAATCTGGGGTATGCCCTGATAGGGTTCGTCGCACTTTTCGTATCCTCCAAGACCGTAGATGTGGTGATAGAGGGGATCGGGAACACGAAAGGGCTCTACATCATCTCCGATAACTGGACTGCCATCAGGGACCGCGTCCTTAAGGAGGTGGAACGGGGTGTGACCGTCATCCACGGAGAGGGCGGCTATACCGGCAAGCCCAAAGAGATACTCCTCGTCGTGGTCACAAGGAGGAACATATACAAGGTCCGGCAGATAGTGATAGACGAGGACCCGAAGGCGTTCATGATAATAACCGACATCCATGAGGCATACGGGCTGGGTTTCAAACCCCAAAAAGAGGAACAGACACCGGTCTGACAGCGGCACTCGGGTCCATTGCTGAACTATACCCCTCGTGAACAGACGTATCGCCCTGCATAAATAATATAACCGTCCACTAAGCTCAACGTCCGAGATGAGGCTTACAGTCAGGGAGGTCCCTTACGACCTCTATGCCATCATGGTCCTTTCAACGCTCCTTGTGCTATCCATCGTCCTCATCCCTGGCGTGACCTCCGTCAGGGTCATACTGGGACTGCCTTTCATACTGTTATTCCCAGGCTATGTCCTGATCTCGGCCCTATACCCAGAGAGGAAACTGTTCTATGACAGTGAAGGAAAGAGGCTCCCCGACGCAGTGAAAGGTAAGGACGAGGAGGATGACGAGGGGGCCGATGATGGGGAGGATAATGCGGCCGGGCGTGAGAATAAGGTGGTCGGGAAAGGCCTGGACGGCCTTGAAAGGCTTGCCCTCTCTCTTGGTCTGTCCATCGCCGTCACGCCGCTCATAGGTCTGGTCCTCAACTGGACCTATGACTGGGATAAGCATCTTGGCATCAGATTATGGCTGGTCCTGACCTGCATATTCCTATTCAATGTCATAGGGGCGGGTGTGGCGGTGTACAGACGAGTCAGGGTCCCCCTCGAGGACCGGTTCGCCATCGTCATTGACATCTCCCTACCTAAGGACAGTTCGCCAATGGACCGCGCCCTGACGATAGGGATAGTCGTCATGATGGTCCTCTCGGTCTCACTGCTCGTTTACATCATCGTCGTGCCCAGGCAGGGGGAGTCCTTCACGGAGTTCTATGTCCTCGGACCCTCTGGGAAAGCGGACGGATACCCCTCGAATTTCGTGCTGGGAGAGGAGCAGTCCATCTACATCGGCATAGGCAATCACGAGCACAGGGACAAGAACTATACGATAGTGCTTTCCATAGGACCTGAGGGCCGGAACCGGACCGTTGCATCGCTGGATATGGTGGAGGTCTCCAAAGTAGAAAGACCGGCCCTGGAGGTCCGGGTCA
>JBFYMY010000345.1:0-4946 GCA_041304645.1 Thermoplasmatales archaeon | reverse complement strand
TTCTCGACAGCTATCTCCACCGGGAGGCCGTGGCAGTCCCAACCGCCCATCCTAGGGACATAGAACCCTTTCATGTTCCTGTAGCGGCAGACGGTGTCCTTCACGGTCCTTGAAAAAATATGATGGACGCCTGGAGGGGCATTTGCGGTGGGAGGCCCTTCAAGGAAGCGGAAGTAGGGCTTCCCTTCATTGTGGCGGAGCAGCCTGCGGAGTATGTCCTTCTCCTTCCAGTGGGAGAGCACCTCCGATTCTATGTCGGCCGGTCCCTTGACCTTTTTCTGTTCCTGCTCCGTACCTTCCTCTGCCAATAGGATGCACCATACCTGTCTTTCCGAAAATGGCGGGACAGGGACAGAAAGATGGTATCGTATATAACCCTTATATCATGCCAATGAGGATAGGACCTTAGGACCAGGATCGTCGAGGTCTCGATCACCTGCAGTTCCCTCGATCCCGGCCCTGTACCTGTTGACCTTGCTGATGATATTATCTATCTCCTTCTTTCTGAGGCCCTTCACCAGCTTGAGCTGGTCCTCTTTCAATCCCAGTATGGCCCCAACATCATGATAGCCTGCTCTGGAGAGCTTCTTGCATATATCCTTGGACAGATTGAGCGCTTTGTTCAATCCTTCGCTCACACTGACCTCATGCGTCCGGTCCTGTACCCTGCCATCCTCCATGTACAGCTGTCTGTCAGCTCTCTTTGCCACGCTGATGTCATGGGTCACGACGATGACGGTCGTACCCAGGTTCTTGTTCAGGTCCTTCAAGAGGTTCATTATGCCCTTGCCAGTTTTGGAGTCCAGATTGCCCGTCGGTTCGTCGGCGAGAAGGATCGAAGGACCGTTCGCGAGCGCTCTGGCGATTGCGACCCTCTGGTTCTCACCACCGCTGAGTTCCTTGGGCCTATGGTCCCAGCGGTCCTTCAGACCTACCATATGGAGGAGCTTCATAGCTCTCTCCCTTCTCTGCTCCCTCTTGATGTCCATGTTCTCCATGGGAAGCTCGACGTTCTCCACGGCGTTGAGGATGGGAAGGAGGTTGAAGGATTGGAAGATGAAGCCTATCTTCTCCCTTCGGATCCTGGCAAGCTCGTTGTCGTTCAGCTTCGATGTGTCCACCCCGTCGATGCTCAGCGTCCCTTTTGTAGGGACATCAAGGCATCCGAGGATGTTCAGGAACGTGGATTTCCCCGACCCTGACGGGCCCCTTACGGACACGAACTCGCCCTTTTTGACTATGAGGGACACATCGTTCAGGGCCCTGACCTTTTTCTTCGAACTGTAGACCATCGTCAAGCCCTCTGCGCTTATTATCTCGGCAGGACCTGCTGTTCCGATCGCATTCACTACCTCATTCATGCCTCATCGCCTCCACGGGGTTCTTCCTGGACGCAATGTAGGCCGGATAGAGGCTTCCAAGGGTCCCTATCATCAGGACCGCGACAAGACCTAAAATGACCACAGGGACCGAGGGTGTGGAGCTTTCAAGTGCTCTGTTGGAGGGGAGAAGGTATTGGCTGAAGAACGGGGAACCCAGATATCCAACGAGCACCCCTATGCATCCACCGATGAACGATATCATTGCTCCTTCGGCAACGACCTGGAGCATTATCCTGGACCTTGTGAAGCCCAGGGCTTTCATCGTCCCTATCTCCTTGGTCCTTTCCTTCACGGTGTAGAGCAGGATGAATAGGACGACGAGACCTGAGGCCAGCATCGAGATGAGGACGATGGTATCACCGGTCGATTCCATCTCGTCGAGGTCGCCCTCCAGTGAGATGACCTGCTCTGTCGTCATCCGTTCCATCATCTCGAGCCTGTTCGCCATCATATCCTTGTTCGCCGAGACCCTGTAGTCCGAATAGTAGTCCTGAAGGACCGCGACAAGACCGTCTATCACTGACTCGTTCGTGGCGTAGACATTTATACTCTGAACGTAGCCGGCCTGAAGCCCCACGACCTCCCTGGCATCTTCGAGTGACATGTACACGTTCTTCGTCTGGGCTTCTGTCGAGTATATCCCCTTCACCTGGAAGGATATATCGGATATCGTGATGAGGTCTCCCAGGTCCGCATCGAAATGATCCTTAAGGCCCTCGCTTATGACCACCATGTTCTCCAGCCCAGGTTCAAGGTTCGTGCCCTCGATTATATTGGCAGGCAGCAGAGGGTATTCGGCAAGGAGGTCCTTGTCGAGCGGGACGCCCGTGACGATGTAATCTATCATCTTATCCATCCCCCCAGCCCCACCCAGCTCATCGAACCTTTCCCTGATCGGCGGTCTCTCGCCCGAGCCCCACGGTGGTACCCCGGACCCCTCACCGTCTCCTGGTTGGCCCTGTCCCTCTCTCTTTGGAAAATTGGGCAATGCTGAGAAATTACCATAGGTCCTGCTGATCGATGGGACAACCGCATCCACCGAATCCAAGGTCTTGATCTCATCTATCTCGGACACAGGGATCCCGGTCCTATTTCCTTCGGTGTCGGTACCGCTCGACATCTGTCCGAAATCCCGCCCCATCCCCATCTGGGAGATGGTTATTAGAAGGAGGTCGTTCTGGCTCTGGTCAACCATCCTTTCCATGGTGGCCTGGTAGCCCGCTATCATCTCCTCGGTATTGTCCTTCGATGCTTGTACGGTGGAATATACCGATATCAATGTCCCCATCGAAAGGCATAAAAGCGTGAGGACGACCGCGGTCCTCATCTTCTTGCGCCAGATGCTACGAAACGCCCTGTTCATCAGACCCATTCGTTCAACTCCTTTTTCAGGTACCTTTCTCCGAACTCGTTCTCAAAGGCCCTGACCAAGGAAGAAAAAATGTATATAATCGGCTTCTGGAACGGTTGTTTAAATTTGGTACAATCCTTTAATCGACGCCCCTGGCCGCCAAAGATAAAGATTTGTTCCAATTCCATATTATATATTCCGCTCTATGGAGGTACGATGACAGGTATGAAGGCTTTGGTCCTGTCCGCCGCAGCGATGCTCCTTTTCACGAGCCTCCCAGCATTGGCCCTGTCGGCCCAAGCCCATGAAGGCCGAGATGGCCCGCGACCCCCCCCTGACGAAGTTGGCAGACCATTTCCCGTGAAG
The DNA here is from genome assembly GCA_041304645.1 of Thermoplasmatales archaeon. GTDB lineage: Archaea > Thermoplasmatota > Penumbrarchaeia > Penumbrarchaeales > Penumbrarchaeaceae > JALOTP01. Next base: position 1,847 of record JBFYMY010000345.1, on the reverse strand, counting down.
TTCGAGAGGGACTCGTTCAAAGGCTCACCTGACGGGCCTATGATGGACCTCTTCTTGATGGGCGGCCGCCCCCTTTTCAGGTTCGGGGCGATGGACCTAGATTTCAGGAGGGGCGACATCATAGAGAGGTTCAATGTCTCGGAGGGCGAATGGAACATGACCTTCGACCCCCATAACTGGTCTGTCGGCTACCGGTCGAACATCACCTCGAGGTTCATAGGGGAACCCGACGAGAACATCACTTCCATCCTCCTCATGTTCAGACCGCTCCCTATGGACGGGAACCGGAGGATCCAGTACAATCTGACGTTGAGCGAGAACCTGACCATGGACTCCATCTCGGTCCGATGGAGGCTCTTTCCCAACCCTGACGAGATGAACATGACCTTCCCGCCGGAGCATCATGATTGGCGCTGGGACGAAAGGCCTAACATGATGGCCCTCAATGATACCTACGGCAGGGAGATGGCCCGCCTCTTCTGGGATGAGCGCGCAAGGACGGTCAAACCCTACGGAGAGGAGTACCAGGAGGTGAACTCCTCCAATTCGATGGAGGACGGGGGCCTGGTCCTGAACCTCACCCTTCAGGTCGGGTCCAGGACGGAGCTCATAGAGACCGGCGGGTACCTGGATTTCCTGGACCAGTTCCTGGACGTGCTCAGGTCCGGTGCCGATGAGGCAAATGAGTTCTTAAGGGACCATCTTCTGTCCATAGGGATAGCCGTTGCGGTATCTGCCGTTCTAATACTTGCTGTGACCATGGTACTGGGCAGGAGGCCTGTGAACGAGAGGCCATCGAGGGACCTCGATTACAGGTCCAGCATATTCTTTAAGAGACCTTAGGCAACCATATCGAGGACCTTGCTCAGCAGGGTGGTTCGGTACATTACGAGCAGGTCCTTGACCATTGCAGGGTCCGAGACGTAATAGTTCCTCTCCCTGCCCTTGAGCTCGGTGCGGAGCATTCCCGCCCTCTCCATCCTCTTCAGATGGTATGATAGGTTCGGGCCTGTGAAGGAAAAGGTCTGGAGTATCTTCGTTGGGGTCGCCCCCGGGTTCTCGAGGAGGAACAGGATTATGTCCCTGGATACCTCCTTCCTAAGGAAGCCCATGGCCTGCTTCTCCTCCTTTCCGAACCTGTCCCTGACGTAGAACCTTGAGTTCCCCGCCGTCTGCTCCTTCGTCAAGAGCTCCCTCTTTACCATCTCGTTAAGATGGAACTCGAGCTGCCCTATCGGCAGGTCCATGGCCCTGAGCATCTCCCTGAAATGTACCCCTGGATTCCTCTGGACGAAAAGGAATATCCTCTTGCGGATCGGCAGCTCCAGGAGGTCCTTCTTCAATCCTTCTTCCTCCAGAGGGCGTGGGAGATGAGAAGGAGTGCGACAGACACCGACCAGCCCACGATGGCCGGGAGCTTTCCTAGGTCCGTCCCGAAAAGATACCCGGCGACCATCAGAATGGTCGTCGCTGACATGACCGCACCTGAGGCCGACAGGACCAATGGCCCAGGTCCGCCCCTATAGCGCCAAATCCTCCACCCGATGAAGACCAAGATAAGCCCCGCCACCAGCAGGAGTCCAAGGATGATATCGAATGCGAATATCTCCATCGGACGGTCATCGTTGACCCCCCATAAATCGTTTGGGAGGGCCTTGATATCTCATGATTTAGCGGTGTCCCTCTATATCGGCGACATCGTTTTATAGTAAGGAATCCTTACTTTTCATCAAGGTGGTGACATGAGCGAGGTCGTGAAGGTCACATCCAAAGGCCAGATAACGCTCCCTATCGACATGCGTAGATCCCTCGATATTGAGAAGGACGGATATCTTGTCGTCGACACT
>JBFYMY010000344.1:0-3164 GCA_041304645.1 Thermoplasmatales archaeon | reverse complement strand
TACTGCTCCTTGCGATATTCTCCGTTATCGCCATCGGAGCGGCGGCCTATATATACATAAAGAGGAAATAGACCCGATAAGGCCATAAATAGACCCGAATGGATGAGAAACGATGAGAAGTACGTTCAGGGACGACAAGGGGGATGCCGTCATGGTCACGGCGACCCTGCTCCTTTCCATAGCCCTTGCGGTAGGGGGGAGGCTCCTCCTTGACTACGGTGAGATCCAAGGGAAGGAGCTCGACATGGAGCACTCGAACGATGTCGAGGATTCCATGGTGAGGTCAAGGGCGGCCATGCTGGCCCTCCTGACCAGGGAGGACACCGTCACCACGCTGATGACAAGGATCACCCTCGGAACGCCCGGGAACCCGTACCTGGCCGTCGCAAGGTCCTCGGGAAGTCTGGATTACGACCCAACGCCCTCCCAGTTCCAGATGCAGATCGTGGTCAAGAACCTTGGTGCAGAGAGGATAGTGAACACCATAAACGGCGTCCTCACATTCCGCTCCAACAATTACTACTACCACGACCAGCAGTTCACCTTCCAGGCAGGAGCGGTCCTTCTTAACGAGTTCGGGCCCAGCGTCATATCAACTCCCCTTTCCATTGACTACTACACCGACAGCGTGGGATGGTCCATCAACCTGAACCTCTACGGGTTCACGGGGGAGCGGTGGTCCCTGAGCGGGATAGAGTCCATACCGCTCAAGATATCGCTCGAGAGCTATTCCACCATCTCCCTGGACCCGGGGCTGAACGATATCGTAACCCTCAGGATGAACACCCTTGGTGAGGAGGCGTGGAGGGACCACTTCAGGAACCGTTTCAGGGACATGGGGCTCATAGAGAACGTTGATTTCAGGCTGGTCCTTCCGGCCGACTACACGGACCCGGCCCAGGTCCTGGACATAGAGCTGTTGACGCCTAACACGGTGAGCTTTTTCACGGGCGAGATGGAGGTGACCTTATGAGGACAGCAAGGGGAAGGATCAGGGACGAACAGGGTGTGACTAACGTCGTCTCCCTCATCATGATAGGCGGTATCATCATCTCGCTCCTGGGCATGATATTCTCCACTTACCTCCCAGCCTGGGGCAAGGACATAGAGGCACAGACCCAGAAAGGGACCATGGACTCGTTCATGGACCTCAAGTCCGATATGGACATCCTTGCGGTGGGCGGTGATACCGGTTCAGCGCTCTCTTCCAAGATCAGCCTGGGGTCGAACGGCGGCCCGGTCTTCGGCTTCGGCAGGATGTCAGGGTCACTGCAGCTCACGAGCAACCTGGGGCTCATGGAGGTCAGGGACCAGACAGGCTCGGTCTATGCCCAGGGCAGGGGTTCGCTCGTTTACACATCCAACAACCTCTACGTAGAGGACCAGATAATAATCCTTGAGGGAGGGGCCATCATAAGGGACCAGCTCGGGTCCGGCATCCTGAAAGGGACCCCGAATATCGTCGTTCGAAGGGATGTGAACATGGGAACCCTATCCCTCTACGTCCTAGTTCCCACGATAGAGGGGGCCACACAGAGCTATACCGGTACATCCACGTACATGATGAGCACGGTCCTCATGTCGGAGCAGAGGGCCGCTTACAGCATAGGCGCAAATGACATATCGCTCAGCATCTCATCCAACTACCCGAACATCTGGAGCGACTATCTGACGACCATGTGCACATCCCAGGGACTTACCTCACCACTGCAGTTCACTATCGTCCAGGGCGTCGATGCACTTTTGAACCCTATGGTGACCATAACGTTCCTGACACTCGACAGGATGGAGATAAGGAATGCCATCTATCAGCTGAACGTTAGCTGATATCTTATCTTACCAGGTAGAGCTCCCCGTCTATCAAGGCCCCCTTGACGGAACCTTCTATGACCATACCCTCATATTTCACCAGGTCAACCGTCGCATAGGTCCTGGGGTGGAGGACCTGGACCTCCTTCTCGTTCTGGGTCACTACCACGAGATCGTACTCCACTTCGTGCCTGCGGAGCACCCTCATCCCCATCGCTTCCTGTATGGTGACGTAGCTCTCCTGATCGTTCCTCAATGACCTGAGGGTGACCCTCTTGCCGGTCTTTAGGACCTTGAAGGGCCCCTTCTCGGTAACAAGGTAATCCCCGACAAGGAAGCCGGGGAGCCTCACGAGATAGGTCATCCTGTAGATCTCCCTCCCGTCCTTCCTCCCTGCCATGGTGTTGGAGACCTTCTGGTCCCCACCGTAGGTATCATGGAGCCTCTGGGCAATGGTCCTGGTCGAGCCCCCGTGGCCCATAAGGAAATCATGCCCTCCCTTGGCCTTGCTCTCCTTGCTGATGAAGACATTGGGATCGTTCTGGGCGTATCGGGCGACATCGTCCCTGACCCTCTGAAGGAGGTCGGTCCTCTCATCATCAGAGAGCATGTCCAGGCCTCTGAGCTGGAGGGTGGCCTCAAAGTAAGAACCGCTCTTCTTGGAGCAGTAGGGGCATTGATATGGGGTCAATCTGACCTCTGTCTGGTACGTCCTCTCGACGAGCATGCCCTTGTAGGTGCCGCTGACCTTCACATCCATCTTGAAGACCCTTATGTCCTGGTAGGTTATGCCCAGTTCTATCCTTGCAGAGCTCACCTCGGGATGGACCCTGAGCTGGTCCCTGGCGGCGGTCAAGGCCGCCTCCGAGATGTCCCATTTGGTCTCGGACCATGACCTGTTCCTCAGTACCTTATTGCACGTCGGGCAGAAGCTGGATAGGATCACCAGAGGTACATCGACCATCATGAGACCTTCGAGCAGGCACTCGGTGCAGAGGTTGTCCGAGTGCTGTTCTCTCTGGCCGCATTTCAAACAGAGCATCGGCGAACAAGGGGGAACATCGATTAAAAGGCTTCCCATGCTCAAATGGCCTATGTCCCTTCCTCCCAGCTCGAGAGGTACCTTTCCTGTTCGGGGGTAAGGACATCCAAGGATTGGCCCATGGCTGAGAGCTTGAGGATGGCTATCCTCCGGTCAAGCTCAGCAGGGAACGGGACGACATCCTTTGGAAGCTCCCTGCCCTTCATGGCTATGTGCTCCGCCCCGGCAGCCTGGATGGCAAATGACATGTCCATGATCTCCACAGGATGGCCCTGACCGGCGGCAAGGTTTACGAGCCTCCCCTCTGAGAGGA
>JBFYMY010000343.1:0-4897 GCA_041304645.1 Thermoplasmatales archaeon | reverse complement strand
GCCTCTCCAGTGGAAATGGAAAAGGTGACCTTCATTTCATGGTACGTCCCGGACCCGTCCATCGATACCCCTCCATCATGTCCGGTACGTCGATACGGTCATCATGCCCATCCTTAATGGGCTATAAATGAGAGTAGGTATAAATACAAAGAATAGTAAATCCCCTACGGCATAAAAACAGACCGCAGCGGTGTTCGCTGCTAGAGGTCGGCATAATGGGCAATGGAAATCCTTCGGGAGGGTGTTTGGGTAAGGGCCCTGTAGCCACTTCAGCCTGTGCCCGCTCGCGGAGCGGCGGTCCGAATGGACCATCTTTCTCATCGGATGATGAACCGCACCGTAGACCGTCGGTTCCGCTCTCTGGACCTAAAGTCCAGAGCTCATCGTTTCGTGATCACAGCAGGGATCGTTCAACTCTATCCCGGGAAGGTTTGGGATGATGGACAAAGGAGAGGAAGAACCGGATAAGGACAAAGGGAACTGTAATCAGAACGGGTCCAGTTCCATATCGGACCGACTTGCCGAGCTCAGCGGCAACATGGAAGAGATAAACAGGGTCAAGAGAAAGTACCCCATGAAGATAACGAGGTACTACCTTGACCTCATCAAGGGTAAGGACGACCCGATATGGAAGCAGGCGGTCCCCGCCGTAGAGGAGGTCGAGGACGACTTCAACCAAGAGGACCCGCTCCAGGAAGAGGAGCACACGCCTGTTCCTTACCTCGTGCACAAGTATCCTGACAGGGTGCTCCTGCTAGTAAGCAGCATGTGCGCCATGTACTGCAGGTTCTGCACCAGGAAGAGGAAGGTTGGCAGGATCCAGCAGATCCCCCTTGAGGACATCTTCAGGGCCATAGATTACATCAAGGAGCACAAGGAGGTCAGGGACGTCGTCGTCTCCGGAGGGGACCCCCTGATGAGGGCGGACAACGAGATTGAGGAGATACTAAGGAGGCTCAGGGAGATACCCCATCTGGACATAATCAGGATAGGGACAAGGATGCCCTGCGTGCAGCCCGCGAGGATCACACCCCACCTGGTCAACATACTGAAGAAGTACCATCCGCTGTTCATGAACATACATTTCAACCATCCGAACGAGATCACACCGGAGTCCTCGGCGGCCCTGAAGCTCCTGGCCGATGGCGGCATACCTCTGGGGAGCCAGACCGTTCTCCTCCGCGGAGTGAACGATAGTCCGCAGGTGATGATGGAGCTCATGCAGAAGCTCATCAAGAACCGGGTCAAACCCTACTACATCTACCAGTGCGACCTTGTGAAGGGGGTCGACCATTTCAGGACATCCGTTGAGACCGGTATTGAGATAATGAGGAGCATACAGGGATTCACATCGGGCCTCTGCCTCCCGCACTTCGTCATAGATGGCCCAGGCGGCAAGGTACCGATTTCACCTCAGTACATCAAGGACATCACACCCGACCAGATCATAATCACGAACTTCATGAACAACCTCTACTCCTATCCGGGGATAAAGAAGGGCGATGATAGACAGCTGTTCAACAAGCATATCCACAGGATAGGTATAGCATTCAACCTCAAAAAGACCCTTGATAAGAACGACCGGTTCGACAAGTACGCTGAGTTCGATGACCTTGACACCATCAATGCGATAAGGGTCGCTCTCGAGAAAGCAGGCTACGAGGTCGTGCTACTGGAGGCCGATAAGGACTTCATCTACAGCCTCAAGGACTCGAGCATAGATTTCGTCTTCAATATAGCTGAGGGCATCCACGGCGAGTCCAGGGAGTCCCACGTCCCAGCAATTCTGGAGATGTTCAACATACCCTATTCCGGTTCCGGGGTCCTGACACAGGCCATAACCCTCAACAAGAGCAGGAAGAAGGAGATCCTGGACTACTATCATATCAAGACGCCGAGGTGGCAGGTGTTCAAGAACACCAACCAGAAGCTCGATGTGAACCTCCATTTCCCGCTCATGGTGAAACCGGATGCCGAGGGTTCGAGCGTCGGGATAACCAACGACAGCCTGGTCCATGACATAACATCCCTCAAGAAGCAGGTGAGCAAGATCCTGAAGGATTACGATCAGCCGGCATTGGTCGAGGAGTTCCTCACGGGAAGGGAGTTCACGGTATCGCTCCTGGGCAATCCTCCAAAGGTCCTACCTATTGTCGAGGTGAACTTCGACCACCTTCCTGCGAACATCCATAAGTTCGATTCATGGGAGGCGAAATGGATATTCGATAATCCCAATTCACCGGTCGACCCAATCATCTGTCCGGCCGACCTCAAGCCAAAGCTCAAGGCACAGATAGAGAAGGTCGCAAAGCTTACCTTCGAAAAGCTGGGCTGCGTTGATATTGCTAGGATAGATATACGTCTGGACAACGAGGGCAACCCCCACGTGCTGGATGTCAATGCATTGCCCGGACTGATGCCGGACCCGAAGATGAACTCAAGGTTCCCAAGGTCCTGCTACGCTGCAGGTATGACCTACGACCAGATCATACAGACCATCCTCAATTCCGCCCTGAAGAGGTACAATCTACTGCTGGACCCTATCAAGGAGAGGACCAAACAGAGGACCGAGGGCAACGGCAAGCCCCACCAGGATGTACCGGTGCATGTCGAGGTCGCCCCTCTGAAGGCAGCCCCTCCGCAGGTCCCTTGAAGATATTCTTCCCATTAAGACGAGGTGTGGGCATTGAAGGTGGGCATACTCTACAATTACGTGGAAAGGGTCGAGAGGGGCGTTGACCAGGACAAGGTCTCCGACAATGAGATACTGACCACCGTTAGGCTCGTCCAGGAGGCCCTTCGGCCAGAGCACGAGGTGATACCGGTCCGTGTGAGCCGGAAGCTCCTCCTTGAGCTCCAGAAGGACAGTTTCGATGTGATATTCAACCTCTGCGAGGGCTTCCTGGGCAAGGTGCAGGGCGAGGCCTACATCGCAGGTTACCTTGAGCTCCTTGACATCCCCTACACCGGTTCGGACCCGTTCACTTTGTCCATGTGCCTGGACAAGGGGAAGGTTAAGGACGTCCTCAGGGTCAACGGCATCCCGACACCCAGGTCCCAGGTCTTCGAGGACCCCTCCCAACCCCTTGACCAGACCCTCAACTTTCCGCTCATAGTAAAACCCCTCAGGGAGGATGCCAGCGTCGGCATAGACCAGTCATCCGTCGTTACCGACGAAGGGCGCCTGATGGGCAGGGTCGAGTACATACTGAGGACCTACAAACAGCCGGCCTTGGTAGAGGAGTACATAGACGGTAGGGAGCTCAATGTCGCCATAATGGGAAATCCGCCCAACGTCGAGGTCCTCCCCATCTCCGAGATAATCTTCCAGCTGCAGGAGGGCAAGTACCGTATAGTCGATTACGGCGCTAAATGGCTAGAGGGGACCGATGAGTTCAAAGGTACGACGGGCCACTGTCCCTCGGACCTTGACCGTGAGACCGAGGAGAGGGTCAAGGGACTGGCCCTCAAGGCATACAGGCTCCTAGGCTGCAGGGACTATGCAAGGGTGGATTTCAGGGTGGGGAAGGACGGTCCGACGGTCCTTGAGGTGAACCCCAATCCCGGACTGAACAGCGACAGCGGTTTCGCCAGGAGCGCGTTATCAAAGGGCCTGACCCATCAGGACCTGGTAAGGACCATCCTCGACCATGCCATCAGGAGGACGGCATTGACCCTCAAACAACCGCAGAGGCCAAGGGAGCACCTGACCGACAAGATCAAGGCCCGTTCGGTCAGGCTCGAGGACATCCCGCTACTTCTGAAATGGTTCAACGATCAGGTGATATCGAAGTTCATGTACTCGCCGGGTACCATCAATTCCGAGGAATCCCTCATTGAGAGCTTCTTCGTCATGGTCCATAGCGACATAGACCTCATGTTGGAGGACAGATCCACAGGGAAACCCCTTGGGTTCCTGTCCATATACGACCAGGACCCCGTGAACAACAGCGCCGAGATATCGTTCCTCATAGGGGAGGACGAACAGAGGGGAAAGGGTCTTGGGAAGGAGATCGCCAAGCTCAGTATCAATATCTGTTTCGAGGAACTCGATCTGAACAGAGTGGTGGCCTCATCGACCGTTGAGAACGTGAGATCGGTCAAAGCGCTCGAAGCCGTCGGGTTCAAGAGGGTCGGACTGCTCCGTGAATACCAGATAGTGGACGGAAAGAAGTACGACGAGCATCTCCTCGAGATGCTGCGCGAGGACTACCTGAAGCTGAAAGTGGCACGGATGCCCGCAGGCTCCCAGCAGTGATGCGTTCGTTACGATATCACCCCTACCTCAGGTTTTTTATGCTGAGATGCGATGAGGATACGGGGGTTTCAGATGACCGGGCTTTTCGGAGTAGTTAGCAATGGTAATTGTATCTCGGACCTCTACTACGGTGTGGACTACCACAGCCACCTAGGGACCCAGTTCGGCGGGATAGCGTTCATCGATGACATAGGACAGCCCATCAAGAAGATACACGATATCCGAAATTTCCAGTTCAAGTCCAAGTTCTATGAAGGGTCCGAGAAGATGGAGACCAATATGGCCATAGGGTGCATCTCGGATTGGGACCCGCAGCCGCTCACGTTCCTGGGGAAATGGGGGCCGCTGACCATTGCTTGCAGCGGGCTCGTGACCAACAAGGGCGAGCTCGTGAGGGAGATGATAGCAGACGGCAGGAACTTTGCAGATATCAACCAGGGAGAGGTGAACCAGACCGACCTGATAGCAAACCTCATCAATCTCAAAGGTACGCTTGTCGAGGGGATAGTCCATATGCAGGAGCGGATAGAGGGTTCCATCTCCCTTTTGATACTCACCAAGGACGGATTAATCGCTTCCAGGGACAAGCACGTGATCTCCCCCCTTGCGGTCGGGTCCAAGAACGGGGGCAGGGCGGTA
>JBFYMY010000342.1:0-2737 GCA_041304645.1 Thermoplasmatales archaeon | reverse complement strand
CCCTCTCCTGCTGCGACCACTATCTGTTTGAGCCCGCCGGTTATGTCCCCAGCGGCAAATACCCCCGGAACGTTCGTGCGCATGTCCCGTTCCACCTTGACATATCCTTCATGGTCCAGCTTGACCCCCAGCATCCTGGCGACACCGTTATTGGGCTCCTCTCCGACGGCAATGAAGGCCCCTGCGACAGGCAATTCCCTGGACAGACCGGTCCTCACGTCCTTGATGACGGCCTTGTCGAGCGAATCCTCACCGAGGAACCTCTCCACGACGGAGCTTAGGACGGTCTCTATACCGAACTTTGCCACCTGGTCCTGCAATGCCTTCTCCGCCCTGAAGGCGTCCCTCCTGTGGACCAGCTTCACACGGCAGCCTATGTTGTTGAGATATATGGCATAGAGGAGAGCGGTGTTCCCGCCCCCCACCACGATGACGTCCTTTCCCTTGAAAAAGAAGCCGTCGCATGTCGCGCAGAAGCTTACCCCCCTGCCCGAGAGCTCCTCTTCTCCAGGGACCCCGAGCTTCCTGTGGGTTGCACCAGTGGCTATTATGATGGCCTTTGACCTGATATCACCATCGGGGGTCCTCAGGTGAAAGAGCCCACCATCCCTTTCTATGCCTTCGACCTCCGCGAACTCCTTCAAGGGGGCATAGAGCTCGGCATGCTGCTTCATCCTTGCCGAAAGGACCTCGCCAGATATCTCTTTGTCACCTGGCCAATTCTCTATGAGCGGCGATACCACCATCTGGCCGCCGGCCATCTGTTTCTCAAGCACCACCGTTCTTAGACCGGCCCTGCCTGCATAGACAGCGGCCGTGGAACCGGCAGGGCCGCTCCCTATTATGGCCAGGTCGTAGGACCCATCATCCATTGAACATACCACCCTGCCCCAGTATCTGACACCCTGACTAATTAGTTTTTGACATGGAAGGATAGGGGTGCAATTGGGCAGGGTTTGGACCTTGGACCGAATATATCAGGATAAAAGGATAATATACAGGTCGCACATGATGGACATGATAGGCAATGAATAGGTGGGCTACATGCGTAGTGCAGTGATCATCCTACTGGTCGTGGCAATGATGGTCAACACCGCAGGCATCATTGCCCTTCTGATGAACGGTCCCAAGGATGACAACGGCCCTGATACGACGGGGCCGGACGACCTTGTACCTTCCGAGATAACGAAGCTCCAGGTGCCAGAGCCCATGATAGGGGACCTCATCAGGTACGATTATACGTTGTTCGCCCAGCTCTATTCCGAGAACTACACCTCCGGGGAATGGGAGCGCTACACTCTGACCGGGAAGGGAGAGCTTCTCCAGGACGTCAGGCCTCTGACATCGGTCGAGGACGGGTTCACTGTGACAAGGAGGTCGGTGGAGACCTCCTACGATACCAGGGCGAGCTTCAATGTGAAGATAGAGGGGTCGGAACGTGACGAACTTAACGTCCCCGGTAACCTGGAGCTGAAGCGGTCGGAGTTCAGGAACCTCCTTGACGAACATATCCTGAAAGCATATAACGCCGGTCATATCCAGGTCGATAACCTTGGTACGGCCTTCGGCAGCCTTCCGGCAAGCGTCGAGTACGATGCGACCCTTCGGACCTATCCAGACCCGATGGACGAACCGATCCCTACGATAGATGAGACCATCTACGGAGGGTCCCGCCCCCTTGACCTTGAGAGCAGGGGAGCATACCTTGGCGACCCTGTATACGGGGAAGCTGCAAGGGTCTATAACTGGTCGGTGGAGGGCGCCTACGAGTTCATGGACCATGACACGTTCAGGGTCAATGTAACGTCCGACATCTGGGGCTTCCTCTTCTACCATAGGTCGTTCCTGATATCCGCGGATTCCCCATTCCCTCTTAAGGGAAGGACCAGGACGAACACGAGCGCTTACTGGGAGGACGGGGAGTTCTACCTGGAGTTCGTAACGGAGACCGAACTCAAGGATGTCTTCGGCTCTCTGAAGAAAGGGGAGGGTGCCATCCCATGGGGGGACCCTTCCGGGCATGAGGAATACCTGTTATTGCATCCGGCCGGAGAGTTCGAAGATTGGGACTATGCCCCTTCGGACGGCTCCGACCTCTCCACCTCCTCTTTCTCCGGCCTTACTATGAACGGGGCCATAGACCATGTAGTTGCAAGGTCCGAGGGTTTGAAGGATTTCCTGTCGGAGTACGAGGCGAAAGGTCGTGTCATCATTGAGGATTCCGTCTGGAACAGGTCCACGGAGGGTATACTCAACAAGAACACGACGACCTGGTGGAACCTCTCTTTCGCATATCTCTACGATATGAAGGAGATGGAGGACTATTACACGGCCAACGATGATTGGCCGGAGTGGCGCTACAGGGTCCTTGTGGCGACCTCAGTGGAGGCTACCCCCCGCGGAGGGACGGAGATAAGTACTTTCATATCCAAGGACGAAGGGGACCCGTACCACGGGCGGAGAAAGGTCTACTGGGGTGACGGCGTGCATAATGAGAACCTGCAATTGGCTTCGAACCTCCTTACCCTGACCCATGCGGAGAAGATACTAAGGAGCGACAGCGAGGTCAGGTCGGAGTGCTATCAGGGGAACTACCTTACCGATGATACGGTGTTCTACTATGGCGTCGTCGGGGTCAACGAGGGTAACAATCCAGCAATGACGCTGATAAGCCAGATCACAGGCATCACCACGCCCACGGCCGACAATGCCTTCGGGCTTCAGAAAGCGAACGTCT
>JBFYMY010000341.1:0-6023 GCA_041304645.1 Thermoplasmatales archaeon | reverse complement strand
TGACCCTTGTCAGCAGGTTGTTACCCTCATCGAACTCCTTGATACCGTTCTCGGGGTCTATGAGCATGGAAAGGGTGGTCCTGCCGAGAGTGTCCAGCACCCAGTAGCCGATCACGGGTTCAGTTGAATTGTCCTCCATGAACCCGACCTGGGTCGAATGGACCAGCCATGACGATGTATCGTTCGATACCAGGAAATGCACGGTGCAGTTCGTGGCCCCTTTACCGCCTATGTTGGTAACGTTGAACGAGACAGTGATGTTCGTGCCGAAAAAGCCCAGATTATTGTTTTCGGGGGACATGCCAGCATACTTGGAGGTCAACCTTAGGCTGCCGACATCGTACGTGAGCTCCGGAACATCCATGATGTCGAATATCTCGAAGGGTATGGACCTGATATTGTTGGTGTACCCTTGTTCGGCGACACCCTGGGATTCTGCGCTGGCAAAGATGGCCCTCAGGCCTTTCGGGTAGGCTACGGTCCAGCTGACCTCAGCGTATGTCTTCGAGTGCCCCATGATCCTACCAGGCAGGTAATTGATCACCGCTCCTATCCTCATGGCCAAGGGGTCATTTGAATACTCCCCGTTAAGAACGGTCAGTTTGAACGCAGGTGAGGTGCTGTCCCCGAGGTTCTCCAAGGTGATGTTCACGGTGACCTGGGAACCGACACCGGCCGATGAGACCGAAAACGGCCCCTGCTTGATGGAAACATCGGTCAAGGCTATGTCCGGCAGGGTAAGGACGTATAGTGGCCATGATACCTTGTTATTTTCTTCATCGCTCTCTACGACGTAATTGGACAGGTCCATGATTATGAAGAGGTAATGCATGCCCCCCGATGCTGGGACCCATGTGAGCTCCGTGAACCTGACCTTGCCCGGTCCTATCAGGTTGAATGACGCCGAGGGCTGGGTGTCGGACCACTGTACGATCTTCCCTCCGCTCTCGGGGTCGCCGTCGTAGAACCTGATGAAGACATTGCGTGCCTCCGTCTCACCCCCGTTCCTTACGGTCACATTGAACCTTGCGGGCTTGCCGATCTCCAGGCCTCCTTCTGTCAGCTGTCTGAGGTCGGTCACCTCCATGAAGATGTCGGGCTTGGAGATCACCCTGAACTCTATGGTGACCTGATTGTTGGTCTCTCGAGGTTCGAGTATCCTGTCCTTCGGGTCCACATCGACCAGGATGTCGTGAAGGCCAAGGCCTTCTGCCATCCATGTGACGGAAACGTTGCTGGATTGACCAGGGAGCAGTGTGAGGACCTTGGTCGCTATCATGTTCACTTCCGAATCTATGGAGAATTGGACCTCGGCGTTCCTTGCCATGGTCCTTCCCTCGTTCTTGACGGTGGCCCAGAAGGTCACGTTCTTTCCTTCGGTCACGGTCCGGGGTGTGACCCCATAGGCCTGAGTGAACGTAAGGTCAGGAGGTGTGTCCACAGAGACAGGGAAAACGGCCATGTTGTTGCTCTCGTTCTGCTCGGCAACATCGTCATCGGTATCGATGACCACGGTAAGGTCATGGATCCCAAGCGGAAGCCCGGCGAAGAAGGGGACGTCCAACATGACATTGCCTCCGGGAAGGACCATTACCACCTTCATGGGGGCGTCTATGATATTGTCAGGGTCCACGGTCCCGTCATAGACGGCAACGTTGAAATCGATGGCCGCTATCTCTCCGGTGTTGACGACCACGAACGATACCGTTGCCGTAGTATTGACTGTGACAGGTGATGGGACCGAGAGCGTGAACGACCCATCCTGGACCTTGAGGTCCGGCAGGGTCCTCACGACTATCTGTTCGTTATCCATGGAGTTCAGGGGCACCCTGTCGAAGAGAGCATTTATGACCCCCATGAGAACGACCGGACCGTAAGTGTCCGGGACCCAACTGACCGTTGTGGTATAGCTGTCGCCAGGGGCAATATAGGGTATAGGTAAGGCTGATATGACCGTACCGGAGCTGGTCGGACCAGAATCAGTGATGTCCACCGTAAAGGGTGTTGCGGTGGGGTCCTCCTCTCCGATGTTGGTGACCATCACATCGATCCCTCCCTGCATCCCGAATACCCATTCGGTCGTGGAAGGGATCAGGTTCATTTCATAGTCGGGTCCCAATCCCACGTAGTTAGTCTGTGTGAACGTATTGTCCGTTTCGTCGGTCTCCATGAGGATGTTGTACGGATCGGCCCTCAGAATGAACTGCATCTGACCGTTCTGTGACACCCATGGGAAGGGCACTGTTACAGAACTTCCCGCAATGAGGCCCGGGACCTCCGTTTCGCCGACCACTAGTCCGGCCACTATGAGCTGGACCTGGAAATTGCCGGCATCGAACTGACCGATGTTCGATATGTTAGCTTTTACTGTGACCGGGTTCCCGCTTATCAAGGCCCCATCGACCATCAGATGGTTCGGCCGGAGGTTCGGACCGCCCGGTATGACGACCACTGCGTCAACGTCCTTTCCCTGTAAGGTCGTGGAATAGGTGGTCGAGCTGAACCCCCTGTAGGTCCCTTTCAACCTGTAATTGCCCATGAAGGTCCTCCCCGTCTCCCTGAGCTCTTCCTGGAGAAGAGGGAACTTGCTGATACCAAATGCATCGGTCTGGTAGGTCCCGACCTGTGTGGTCGCCGACCCTTCGACCCTATTGACCGTCACGGTCGCACCGCCGAGCGTGTTCGAAACGGAATCCACCACCCTGGCCTTGGCCCAATAGGATATGGAGACCAACCCCGAGCCAGTGGCCGCAACCCATCCCGACCTGCCGGAAGGCAGATCCCCCTTGAACGTGACGTTCACCAGGTTGGCCGATCTGTCTATATCGAGCGGTAGGTTGAAGACAGCATCGGACGAGTTGAAGGCCACACCCTTCCAATCAAGGCTACCGATGCTGATATTCCCGCCGCCCAGCGATAGGGTGGAGGACCTGGCGAAGAGGCTCTTTAAGAGGACATCAGTGGCGCTTATCCTGGCGTTAACGGATTGACCGTGAACGTTCAACGAGCCGTTGAACCTTGTCCCCTCGATGTCAAGGACGGCAGTGTCCCTGAGGACTATGTTCTCGGCTTCGATCCTGCCCTTTGACATCTTGAAGGTGGGTGTGGAGCTGCCGAGCATGTAGATGTAAAGTGAGCTCTTACCGCTCTTTCCCAGTGTGACATTGTTGAGGAAGACCTTTCCCCCGTTCTCCACAAGGATGAACGCATTCCCCTCATCCGTGAGGAAGCTCACCTCCGTATCGTTCATCGTCAGGGTCCCGGTGGACTTGACCAGCAGGTGACCGTCGAAAGCGTAGTAAGAAGTATAGAACTTACCGTTGACCATTGAAGACGTACCCTTGATGTAGATGTTCGACGCGACGGTCATGTCCGGGTCAAGGTCGCTGAAGAACGCTGAACTTGATGGGTCCACCACAAATTCGGAGAACTTGAGAGGGCCATTGAGGTCCGTCGCAAGGGACGAAGGCAGGTTCTTTCCCTCCATTATGTTCTGGAAAAGGTCCTTCTGGTCCCCCTGGTCAGGGAGCGTCGGATAGGAGGGGAAGCTAGTGGAAGCGCTCAGGGTCTCAGTCCCTATCGTCAGGGAGACCTTGAAATCCGGGGTGACATCCGAGTTGGGCATGGACGCGTAGGTCAATAGGTCCGTGACCACTGGAACGATGGCGAAACCGTTCTGGTCCGTCCTGTCCCAGGTCGAAGTGGTCCTTCCCATGTAATCGAGGATCTCCTGGGTGAGGTAAGCGCTGGTCAGGACCCTGTTTACCGACCCTTCCACCCTTGTCAGCTGGACCGCCCTGTCCTCAACCTGGATGCCCATGCCGTCCAGGACCCTTGCACCTATCCAGCGATAGTATACCGCCTGCCCAGCTGTGGTCGCGACATTGACCGCTCCCGACCTGGCCTGGGGCGTATTATTGATCGCTGCACCGACGAGATGTGCGACCGCACCGTTCTCTATCTTGAGCATATTGTGGCTTCCTGTGGACAGCGACGTTTCAAGGTCAATGTCCAGGAACGAGTTTATGACGGTAAGGTTGGTCCCTGTGCCAGTGAGAGTCACGTTGCCTGCCTGGAGCCCATCCCTCTGGGGAACGTTGAAGGAGAAGGTGTCCCTGAGCTCGGAATCGGTTATCAGGCCCTTGGAACCGGACCTCATCGTCAGGAGCAGTCCGTCATCGTTGTAATCCTTGTCGTCCTCGCTCGAGCCGTCACCGTCTATGTCCTTGTCCAGGTTCTTCTGGTCAGAGAGCTCGACGAAGGCCGACATGTCCATCTTCAGATAGGCGCTGTTGGTAAGGACAAGGGACCCGGGTCCTTCAACAGTGCTGTCACTTAGGACCAGTTTGGACCCGGAACCATCGACCGTGATATCCATCCTGAAGTAAGGGTTCAGCTGGTCCGTCTGGGTAGTGAGGAAGGAGTTCCTTAGCTCCAGCGTCCCTCCAGAGGAGACCGATATCGTGTAGATGTGGTCGTCCCCTCCGCCCAGCTTACCGTCGTTGCCAACGTCCTGGGACAGGGCTATTGTAGAGTTGATGAACGTCAAGGTCGAACCGGCCCCGGAGACGGTTATGGAGCCGTCGAGCAGGTAGTTCACACCATCATAGGTCTTCTTGCTTCCTCCCGTGACCGTGATCGCACCTATGGAGGCCCCTGCCGCAGGCTCATCGACTGCCAGCAGCAGACCGATGAGAGAGAACGTCAGGAACGATGCAGCCGTAACAAGGACCAAAGTCCTTCTGATCCCTTCCTTACTTTTTACAACCATTAATTCACCTTCTTTTTGGTCCATAGCGGGCCTGTCCATATGGCCGAACGGGCAGAAGGTACCGTCCTCAACGGGGCCTTCTTCCCATTCAGATATTCCAAGACCATGATATTATATATAAATATATTATGATTTAAATTCCTAAAAGCTCCATTAACAGTTCGCCTTTTTTTCATCTGTTTCCCATACATCTTTACAGCTCCAAAACAGGGTTATAATACCCCGTTTATCAGATCGAACGTCGATTCAGAGGTTATGCACCCATTTAAGCAGTATCATCATCATCCCCGGGAAACCCCATGGAAAATGTTTTTTATGACGTAAACGATAGCTTTTGCGGGTTGAGCTGCGTTTGTATGGTAGGGAACCGTACAGGCATAAGGGACAGGTATGCCTGCTGGTGATCATCGGCTTGGTGATGTTGCTCGATACGATAACTATAGCATCTGTGAGGATGGAGGACCCCTTCATCGCAGAGAGCTGGCCCCTTCCGGTTCCAGGCGGGCCCCGCTCATCGGGCTGGGAGATCACCTCTGGTCAAAGGGACGGAACTGACCACATCTGCCTGAACGAGGTCTATCCCGACCCTGACAGGGACCTTAACGGTGATGCGGTCATTGACCAGATGGACGAGTTCATAGAGCTGTTCAACCCCTTGCCCGACCCAGTGAACCTGTCAGGGTTTTCGGTCTCCGACAACCAGGACGCTTATGGACTGGGCACGGTGCTCCTGGGGCCAGGGGAGATACTGGCCCTCTTCAGGGGAACGACCGGACTGGTCCTTTCCAGCGATGAGGCAGTGACCCTTCGTTACCCGAACGGGACCGTCCTTGATGTGTTGGACTATCCCTCCTTGAAGAAAGGATGGACCTTCCAGAGGTCACCGGACGGAGGCGACCGGGCAAGGACCGGGCGCCATCCAACACCTGGGGGTTCCAATCCTGTGCCCGCGCTCGTGATCAACGAAGTCATGCCCGATCCCGCGGGCTCCAATACAGGAAAGCAGTGGGTGGAGCTGCTCAACAGCGGTCGGTCCGAAGAACTGAAGGATATGGTTCTGACCAATAACGAGGCGCTGAGCTACCTCTTGCCCGCTTTCGACATCGCCCACGGAGAAAGGGTCCTCATAGCGATAGGGAGATGCGATGCCCTTCCCCCGCACCCCAATATGACGAGGACCCTGGAGGCATCCCTCACTGAGACCCTTTACTCCTCCGGAGATGACCTTGAGCTCAAGGACAGGGACGGTGCC
>JBFYMY010000340.1:0-4434 GCA_041304645.1 Thermoplasmatales archaeon | reverse complement strand
AGGGTATCCTCGACATCTGCACCCGCGCTGGTGTCGGGTCTCTCAATCCCTCCAGTTACCCTTGGTCCGCTCCCGCCCCTTTGGGGGCCTGTCCTCCTTTCCTCGTCAGACCAGGGCACCTGTCCACCAGCTCCTATTAGAAATTGATGGGCGTACAGCAGATAACGGTTTAATATTGTTTTCCTGGGGTAGGGCAGTTCAAAGGTCCGAACATCATTCTACGTTCTTACGTGCCATGCTGGAAAGGATGTAACCAAGGACCAGCGAGAGTATTAGGCCAAAACCCAGCCCCATTAGGACCCCATATTCGATCCTGAGCTCGAGTGCATCCGTCGGGAACCTTGTTATATATATGGTCCCTATCGTGAAAGGTATGACCACTATGGCGATCAGGATGCTGCTGTAGAACCACCATGCGGCGGGGCCAAGTACGACCCGCTCTTTGTTATTTGACAACTTATCGGTTTCTGTTGGCATATCGAAGACCTTGAAGGGGCGGTGGGAGAAAAAGAGGGGATTTATATATAGTTTCCCCGGAGCAATGGGTGCTTGGTCCTGGAACAGAATTATCGCTAAAGGGATGGATGGGGGCCCAGCTTACATGCAGTACTTACCGCTCTTGAATAAACTGTCGTAGGACATCATGTTGCTGTCCATCTCGGGTTCGGTCTCCTCGTGCGTCTCAAGGTGGTAGATCATCTCGACAAGGACATTGACCATCTGCCTCAGTTCCCGGACCTCCGAGCGAAGGTCCTCGATGGAACGGAGCATTTCCTCCCTGTTGGGTTCTTCATGCCTCGTCTTCTCTACCAAGGGGTCCATCGTTCTCTCACCTGCAGAAGGTCGTACTTTATCTGACAACTGACTTACTAAGCAGAGGCGCGTATTTCTACCTTTTGGTACGGGCATTTCAACGACTTGTCAATCCTGTTTCAGGGACAGTATCGGTATTAATACCCATTTCACCTATCAGATGAGCATGAAAGGGAAGGCAACCCTCTCTGTGGAGCTGGTCCAGAGGAAGCATTGGCGGCTGGAGCTCGAGAGGAACCTGGAAACGGTGATCGGATCGATACGGACCTCGACAGCCGATATGCTCGTGTTCCCGGAGATGTTCCTGACGGGCTACTCCCTGGGTGATGAGGTCTTCGATATGGCCCTTTCCTTGGAAGATGGGGCCGTGTCAAGGATGATCGATGCAGCATCCGAGCACGGAAAGCACATAGTTATCGGTCTGCCGCTAAGGTCAGATGAGGTCAAAGGGCAGGTGTACAATTCGGCGCTTGTAATATCACCTGATGGTATCATCGGACGCTACGACAAGATGCATCTTGTGGACTTCGGTCCTTTCGAAGAACATGCGTATTTCACACCTGGCAGGGACCCGTTGATAGTGGATATCCTTGGATGGAAGATAGGGGTGATGATATGTTATGACATCTTCTTCCCCGAACTGACCAGGTACTATGCGCTCAAAGGCTGCGATGCGGTCATCTGCATCTCGGCATCGCCCTCGATGACCAAGTATTATTTCGAGGGGGTTATGACCGCAAGGGCCATCGAGAACACCATCTATCTACTGTATTCGAACATGGTGGGCTTTGATGCAAGGATGGATTTCTGGGGGGGCGGGGCCATCATAGGGCCAAGGGGGGAAACGGTCGCCAAAGGCCCATATTTCGAAGAGGCATCCATACGGGGTCCTATTGACATAGAACTGTTATCGTCCGCAAGAAGGAACAGGCCCACCATCCGGGATGCCAGGCCCTCCATCTTCAGAGAGCTTGCGCGTCTGGACGAGATCGGACGGTCCCAAGGTCTTTGATTGTGCGGGCGTCGGGACATCTGGATAGTCCAATAAGTGACGATAAACCAACTCCAGATGTCCAGCTAAAAAGATAGTATCAAAAAATAATACTTTTTAGCGTATTATATCAATGACAAGCACCATTTTACGAGAACATAGAATGATCGACGAAAGTAAAATGGTGCGGGCGCCGGGATTTGAACCCGAGTTCCTAGCTTGGCAAGCTAAAGTGATGACCAGTCTACACTACACCCGCATGGACCGGGGAAGTGGTCAAGGTGGTTCCCGTTTAAAAAACTTTCATAGCGCAAGAAGAGGGCCGAGCCTGGTCATGGAATGATGTGAAGGTTTAATGTCCTGTTAGTAACTTAGGTCCTTCCATGATGGCAGATGCCTTAGTGAGCCGGAAGCTGGCACTAGTAACTGGAGGGTGCAGGAACCTGGGCCTCGAGATATCCAGGGGGCTCGTATCGTGTGGATATGAGGTGATTGCCACGACCCGGGATGCCAGTACAATTACGGGGCTCGGGGATAGTATGTCAAAGTTCGATGTCATAGAAGCGGACGTATCGACCGAAGAAGGTGTGGACAGGACATTTGAATATGTAAGTGGAACGGACCTACCCCTTGGTATCCTTGTTAACAACGCGTCAAGCTTCCCAAGGGGGCCATTGTTATCTCTGGACCTCGCAGAGCTCCGCCATGCTTACGATAGCACCGTAATGTCCGCGTTCATGTGCATAAAAAAAGCGGTCCCTCTGATGAAAGTGATGGGCTGGGGCAGGGTGTTGAACATAGGAATGGCAGGGGCCGACAACGTGAGAGGCTACCGGGATGTCGCAGCACATGCCTCTGCCAAAACAGCATTATCGGTACTAACGCTCTCGCTCGCTGCCGAACTCGAGGGAACTGGTGTGACGGTAAATATGATCAATCCCGGCCCTATCGAAAGAGAGGGATTGACCCTCAAAGAAAGAGAACGTCTAAGTTCCGTATCCCCTGCAGGTAGGTTGACCAGGAGCGAGGATATCGTAGGGCAGGTCATAGAGATGGTCCAAACAGACATAAATGGGACACTGACCACGGTGCTCTGAAGTCCCGATCACCTCAAAGAGATGGGATATCCCTCCGTTCGTTCCATTTTATACATTTTCCTGATAATATTAAAATAATGGGTGAAATCTGGACAACCTGTGCTATTGGCCTTGTTGGGCACCCTTGTCGGTCTAGCCCTTCTCATCATGGGAGCCAACTTCCTGGTGGACGGAGCTGCAGCCCTGGCCAAGAAGATGGGTATCAGCGGTCATGTTATCGGACTGACACTAGTTGCAGCGGCCACATCCCTCCCGGAGCTGTTCACCTCTACCGTTGCTACGTTCAGCGGCGAGTATGACATCGCTATTGGCAACATCGTCGGATCGAATGCGGTCAATATCTCATTGATACTCGGTATAGGTATACTCATCCAGCCTATACGGACCAACCCATCGGCAAAGAGGGACAGCATCTTCGTATTGGGTGTGACCATCCTGCTCTTCTTCCTGGCCGTTAAGGGCATAATGTTTTGGGAAGCGTTGATATTCCTTGGTCTCTATATCGGGTATACTGTGGTCATCTTCCGCTCCAAGGACATGGCAAAGGTCGATGTGGAGGTCAAGGTGCGGAAACCCTGGATCCTGATATTGCTCATAATCCTTGGCATAGCCTTCCTCTCAACAGGGTCCCCCCTACTTGTTCGGTCCGCGGCATCATTGGCCGTAGAGGTCGGTGTCTCGTCAGCGGTCATAGGTTCGACCCTTATCGCGCTCGGGACGTCGTTCCCTGAACTCCTCACGAGCATCATGGCGTCCGTGAAAGGACATGAAGGGATAGCTTTCGGCAATGTGTTCGGGTCGAACATCTTCAATATCCTGATGATACTAGGGGTCAGCGGGATGATCAGGCCCCTTGTTGTGAGCGATTTTTTCATTTTCGCCCTCATACCGGCGCTCATCCTACTCCAGCTCCTCGGTTCAATCCTTGCTTTTAGTAGGATGGGAAGGAAAGAAGGGGCTTTGCTAGTGTTGGGTTATGCGACATTCCTATTACTGATGTTATGAGGATGTTTCAACCATCTGCCTTTGAGAGGTATTCAGCTTTGGCCGAGAGGGACCATTCGTTCCCCGTGTCCGATTGACGTACGAGGATACCTACCAGGCCAGTGATATCTCCTGCATCGGTGCACCTGACCACTACCGTCCATTCTCCAGTTTCTGATGGTCCTTCCTCAGACGGGTGATAGCTTATCTGTAGGTTCCCCGAACTGATGGGGCCTGCACTATCGGCAGGGGTCGATGAATTTGGGGGGAGCAGTTCAATCTCGAAGGAATCCGGCATGTTCCTAAGACCAGGTCTGACGCTCTCGTCGGTCCAGGTGAGTGACACATTGATGTAGTTCACAGATTCCCCTGCGACCCTTATAGGGACCGAGCTTTCCTGACCCTCGTTCGTCCTGTCGGAAAGGGAATAGGTCTGTGAAAGGTATTCCCACACCACGGTAGGTTCCTCGGAAGAGCCCTCCTCTTCAGGAGGATAGTAGGTGTCGGTCCCCATCATGAACCCCGCAACGATCGATATCGGTATCAGGA
>JBFYMY010000339.1:0-4017 GCA_041304645.1 Thermoplasmatales archaeon | reverse complement strand
ATATGGATGGGATATCTCAATCAAGACCTCATTGGTCCTTTATCAAAGATGCACCCCTTCACGTTCCCCCGGACGGCGGTATTGGACAGGATATGGTCGCCTACAGCAGCTATCCCTTTTCCCCTTTCACTGGAGCGGTCAAAGAGCTTGGGACCGGGAGATCGATCCCGGGCGCGGAGATATTGTATAGGTCCGGTCTTGACACTAGGGAGGGAAGCAGGTTTGAAATCTTTGATATCATGCCATTCGATGTGCATTATCTTGCATCCTCGATGGTATCGGACCTGACAGGAAGGTTCCGTATCTGGGGTAAGGACCGTATAAGATACCACTGTTCAGCGCCGGGTTACTTCCCCCGGTCTGGTGAGGGGGATATGAGCGGGGGCGCTCTGAACAGGAACATCTACCTAGAACCGCTGCTTCATAGCACATTGTACTTGAACGGGACCATGGTGGACTACCTTGACCTCCCTGTAGAAGGGAGCGTGGAGGTCTACGATATGGACAGGGAGTTCTATCCGGTCAACAGCACAACGACAGGACCTGATGGCGCCTTCTCTTTGGGTGTCTATCCAGGTAGGTTCGAGATCAGGTACGGGAACGATACATTGATGGAAAGCATGGTCATGGAAGTGACATCGACCATGGAGGACCTCATACTCGTTGTCACACCGGAGTGTATCATAGAGGGTTACGTCCTGAACGGGACCGGTGTGGCCATGTCCGGTGTCACTGTTGAGCTATTATCGGAAGGTTCCCAGACCCGGACGAGCGACAGCGAGAGCACCGGTTTGTATCACTTTGAGGTCCCTCCCGGGAGCTACAAGCTCAAGGTGGCAGAGGGAAATGAGAACGATGAGTTCCTCAGCGGGTCCATCGACGCCCCACCCCTGGGATATTATTTCCAGAACATAACCTTGGCCGCTCGAACGAGCGGAGAGCTCATGGGTTCGGTAATAGGGGATCGACCGGGGTCGTCCGAGGTCATAATGGGAGCGTATGTGAGATTGGCCGATCCAGATAATGAGACCATCTCATTGGCACGCTCTGACGAGGATGGGGTATTCCTTTTCGATGATCTGTCCTATGGTCCCGGTTACACACTATGGGTGGATCCGCCGACCAGTATGGCCGCAGACCGGACCGAGAACAGATCCGGATATCTTCCAGTGATCTACGGACCCTTTGAGATGGGTTCCCGATACAGGTCGGTCGAGGTTCTCCTTGAATATCTGGAGTTTACACCTCGAGGTTATTACAATATCACGAGCTATTCCCCGACAGGGAGCGATGTGTATCTTAACGAACCAGTCGTCGTCCAGTTCTCTCAATCCATGGAGGTACTGACACTTACAGGGAACTTCACGATCGTACCCGAACTAGTTGGAATGACGGTCGAGTGGTTCAACGGCAACATGACGTTGGCCATAGGCCATTTAGGGTTTCGGATGAACACAACATACACTGTCACTGTCTTTGGTAGCCTCAGGTCAGTTGAGGGTTACCATCTTTACAAAGCATCTTACCAGCAGTGGAACTTCACTACAGGAATGGATGAGTTGACCTGGTGGCTAGATTCCAAAGACATCAAGGTGGCACCGGACAGGACGGTCAGCATTCAGGCGACGGGGGCCAATAACATCTCCGTGTTCTTCGTTGTCGATGGTCTTGGCTCGGGAGAGCTCTTTGAAGGTCCGGACGGGACCTACACAGGTGCAATAGACCGGAGCAAGCTGGAATGGGATACGGTGTACTACTACCATTTCTCCGACACCGACAACGGGACAGATATGGCCCCAATGCTTTCGGGTAGTTTCAGGACGTTTAAGGAACCGGTAGAATGGAAGATCATATCTGCATCTGTCAAGCTGGATGTGGATGGGAATTGGATAATCGAGGTGACTGCGAACCCCGGTCTTGGTATATGGTTCGTCATAGATGGTTTGGGCTCTTTCAAACTGACCGAGACCGCCCCAGGGAATTACGGGACGACGGTGGCAGGTGACAGGTTCGAACCTGGGAAGGAGTACAGCTACTGGTTCTCCGATTCGGATGATGGTACCGATAAGGCCCCCGCATTCGCTGGTAGGTTGAAGGCAAAAGGATCGGTGGATGGACCTGGCGGGAACAGCTGGTGGGTATGTCTTGTGATCGGAGCGGTGATACTTCTTGTGATCATCCTCATAGCGGTCCTTGCCATCGTGTTGAAGGAGAGGAAGGGTGAGGAGAAAGAGGAGGGCTGGGGCGAGGAATAAGAAGGGTCCAATAGGGCCTGCAAGACCTTCCACCGATCTGAGTGATGACCTAATGCTATTATTGGATCTTGGGTAGTTGACCGTGGGTCATACCATCATCCGTCGAACTTCGGTTCGTAGGGGTTGAAGGCGGGGTCCCCCATCAGATTGAACTCCTCTATGGTGTCCGCATTCGCGTCACCAGGGGCATAGCCTTCCTTCTCTACGTACATGTTCTTGGCCAGGGCGAGAGCCTGACCTACGGCCATATTACCCTCCTCCTCCGATACCAGCCCACCGCTCTTGTCGTAGATGTAACCGGTGAGGTGTCCGAAGAAGACCAGGGACATGTATGCTCCGAAGGCCTCTCCGGATTCCATGTCCGGGATTATGGCGGCCGCTCCCCAGCTTAGACGGCTTGCGCCCAGATAGACGTTCATCCCCGCATGCAGGAATGTCTGGGACAGTGCATTGTAGGGTTGGATACCGTCTATCTTCCCGGTGACGCAGGAGTCCGCCCACAGGACCGAGGGACCGCAGTTCATATCATTGACGTTCGAGACGGTGAAACCCCCTCCGACCCCGGTCGGTTTGTAGCCCGGCGGAACATACCAGTAGAAGAACCCATGGGCGCAGACGAAGATCAGGTTGGAGCTCTCGTAGAGGTCCGATGTCAATCTGAAATCGGAGAGCGGGGAATAGTGTTTGTGGTCCACGGTGAACCCCG
Source organism: Thermoplasmatales archaeon (assembly GCA_041304645.1). Classification (GTDB taxonomy): domain Archaea; phylum Thermoplasmatota; class Penumbrarchaeia; order Penumbrarchaeales; family Penumbrarchaeaceae; genus JALOTP01. The sequence continues at coordinate 1,056 of JBFYMY010000339.1, read as the reverse complement.
TCCTCTGTTCCGCTTCGGTTATCTTCTCCGCCGCGGTGATAGCAGTCCCGACCGGGACCTTTGAACCGAAGGTGTTGAGCGCCGAATCCTTCCAGGCCTGACCTTTGATGCCTTGGAAGCTGTCGATTATCCTTTCATAGAAAAGGGTACGGCACAGCAAGGCCGATATGTCCTGAGAATCCCATCCCGTGACCCTTCCCAAAGCCAGTTCGCTGGATGAGGGCTTGCCACCGAGGTCATTAGGGGGATCGTCGGGGTCCGCATCTATGGAAGCGTAGAAGAGGTCACCCGCCACCCCGTACCCCTCCTGGCCCTCAGCCTCCTGCCCCTGCGTCGGGTAGTAGTATTGGGGTATCATGTTCGTGTCCCCCACTATGGCGACGTACATAGGCTCGCTCACCAATCTCTCTCCGTATCTACCGGCAAGCTCTTCGGGTCCCAAGTTCGGGTCCCCTGCTAGGTTGGCAAGCAGCCAGTTCAATATGTCCTTCACCTTCGAAGAGACGTTGTTCGACATCGCCATGAGCCCGGAGACCTTTTCCCTACCATCATCATATGCACGATGGTCCTCAGAAGGGTCGCCGCAAAATGGTTGGGACAGAACCCTCTCATCCTTGAAGATGGAGAACTCGCAGGACGAAAGCAGCAGTCCTGACCTTGCGAGCGTAAGGTAGGGCGCCATGGTGGAGGCCTGCCCCATCAATGGATAGTTGGGTCCCTCCAGCTTTTCGACGGTGACCTCTATGGAATAGGTGGATGTGACCTTCCTTCCCAACGGGTCGTAGTTGAGGGTCGCCATCATCTCTACGGTGTGCTTTCCCTGGGCGTTGAATATTGGCTCCTCGGTGTAGGCCCAACCACCGACCGCTTCCTGTCCGTTCCTGAGATATCTGAAGGCAAGGGTCGGGACCATGAGCTCCAGATGGTCGTCCTTTGAATCGACATCTTCTATGAGGATGCCGTCCTGGTCCGCATCGTAGCCGAGATAAACGTACCCCCTCTGCCCGTCGTCCTCCGCGGTCCTTTTGGGAATGGGGCTGTCGCTGAAGTCCAGAA
>JBFYMY010000338.1:0-5047 GCA_041304645.1 Thermoplasmatales archaeon | reverse complement strand
CCCTGCATCCATGGTCTTTCCTGCTATCAGGTCAACTTCCTTACTTCCAAATGTTGCTGCCAATGACATGGATACCGCAACGATGGTCAGGACACCTACAACTCCAAGAGCTAAAAGCGGTAGTGTTTTGCGCATCTTCCTAAGCCTCCTTTTTAGGGAACGGGACACTTGCTATGAGGGGACACCGTCTCAAAGACAAGCTCTGGTCCTTAAAAATCGATGTCCATTGTTGAATATAAGATTTGCTCCTATTCAAAAAGATATTCGTACCAACATGTACAGGTTGGTTATCTACAATAATGCACATGAATGTGAAGGTATCAATATGTCACTTCGGAAGCTTCCTGTTCCATCTCTTTCTTGGTCTGACACAGAGGGAATTGTGCTGTCATGATCTTCCAGATGGTAGAGAGGACCGTTCGGAACGATGGAACGGTCAAGGATGACGAGTGAGAACTTCTCTCATATAATACCCTAAACTAACGCCAGAAGTACCCCGGCTGCCACCGCCGAGCCTATGACCCCGGCTACGTTCGGACCCATGGCATGCATAAGAAGATAGTTGCCGGGGTTCTCCCTCTGGCCGACCTTCTGCACGACCCTTGCGGCCATGGGGACTGCCGACACGCCTGCGGCGCCTATGAGCGGGTTCACCTTTCCCCCCGAGGTGATGTACATCAGCTTTCCCATAAGGACCCCGCCTGCGGTCCCAAGAGCGAAGGCCGCAAGGCCCAGGGCGATTATCCCCAGGGTCTTGGCCTGTAAGAAAGTGTCCGCGTTCATGGTCGCGCCCACGCATATGGATAGCAGGATGACTATGGTGTTCATGAGGGCGTTCTTTGCAGTTTCGGAGAGCCTATCGACAACACCGCATACCTTCAGTATGTTCCCGAACATCAGCATGCCCACCAGCGGGATGGCGGCGGGTATGAGCAGCGCCGTAAGGATGATGCAAGCGAACGGGAAGATGAGCTTCTCCGTCTGAGAAACCGGTCTCAGCTGTTCCATCTTGACGCTCCTCTCCTTCTTCGTGGTGAGCGCCATCATGATAGGGGGCTGGATTATCGGTACAAGGGCCATGTAGGAGTACGCGGCTATCGCGACCGGCCCCACTAGGTGGGGGGCTAGCTGGGTGGCGGTATAGATCGTGGTGGGACCGTCAGCGCTGCCGATTATGGCGATCGATGCGGCCTCCTGTATCGTATAATGTATGATATCACCTATGAAGGGAACGTAGCCGATGCCAACGGCCACAAAGAGGGCCCCGAATATGCCGAACTGGGCTGCGCCGCCCAATAGAGCGGTCTTCGGGTTAGCTATGAGCGGGCCGAAATCGGTCATAGCCCCTATGCCCAAAAAGACGAGCAGCGGGAACAGTTCGGTAGCTACGCCTAGGGTGTACACTATGTTCAGCGCCCCTCCGTCCGGCGACATGATATTGACCGTGCTTCCGGAGATGAAATAGGGCACGTTCACGATGAATATCCCGAAGGCTATGGGGACCAGGAGCAGGGGTTCGAAGTTCTTCTTTATGGCAAGGAAGAACAGCACGAGAGAGATGCCTATCATCAGGAAGTTCTTCCAGCTCATGGTTATGAATCCCAGGGTCCCCGCGAACCTTTCCACGAAGTCCATGATGCTCCTACCTGATTCCCGCGCCCCTTTCTCTATCACCAGTTCCATGTCGTCGATACGGAGCTCCGAGATGCCCCCCGAGGAGTTCATGCCTATGGCCACGAAGATCCTTCGTTCATCAGGGGTCTCGAACTTGAAGGATTCCTCTATCCCCTGGTACTGGTCCGAGCCCACGGTCGGGACGGTTATGAAATCCTCTGCCCGTTCGGGTCGGTCCACACCGGCATATACCACGAGTCCAGTGGTGTTCCCGATCCGCACCTGGAACCTGAGCGTCACCTTGATGGCGGCGGTCATGCCTATATCTTCCGAGCGCTGTATGAAGACAATACCCGTGCTATCCCCGCCCGCCGATATCAACAGGGCAAAGGGCTTGCTCCGCGGGATCGAACTGTCGAGTGATACGTTCCATGAACCGTCGTCGACCCCCACAGAAGCTCCGGCCCAGCCGTCAAAGGAATCGAAGGTGGTGAAAACATCCTTCTCCACGGCCCCCCCGGAGCTTTTGGCACTTCCGGAGATAACAATGAGGAGCGATATGGCGAGGATGCCGTAGAACATCACGACAAGCGACCTTTTTCGAGCAATGGTCATATAGTCACCTTCCCTAGGTCGTTCGTAGAGTGTCCAACTGGACCGGGTCCTCCCTGGTCCCGGTTCTGCAGCATCATGTAAGCACTAACCGCGGCGGCAACGATCTCTTTTTCATCCCCGTCTTCCCCTATTACCCGCCCCTCTTTTACGGACCCCGAGGTCATACTCTCCTCTATGGCATCATTTTGCACCTCGACCGGTAGAGGTGGTTTGAAGCCGGGGAGCCTTTCGAAGAACCTGAGGCCCCTCATCACCCACACCAGGATGTAGAGGAAAGCGTAAACCACCCCCATCCCTATGACCATCAAGATCAATGCGAACAACAAGTCCATGCAACGATCCCCCTTTCACGGTATGCGACAGTCCTCCTTAGCATTGGTGATATGTTCATGATATTATCGCAAGGACGCTCCCGCTCCCCACTTCCTGTCCGACGCCCACCAAGATACGCTCTACGGTCCCATCCCTGGTTGAATTGATCTCGTTCTCCATCTTCATAGCCTCAAGGACCAGGAGCGGTTGGCCCTTCCTGACCCTGTCGCCCTCCTTCACGAGCACCTTGTAGATAGTGCCCTGCATCGGGCACATGACCTTCTCACCCTTCGCTTTGGGTGAGGCTTCCGCTTTATGCGGCGATCCGCCCCCTGGGGGGGACCTTTTGGCCGCCTGTTCGGGGGACCGTACGATCTCCATGCCACCTTCGGTCCCTGGAGGATAGACGGTAACATCATAGGTATTACCCTTTACCTCTACCTTGAGCTTCTGGGGACCGTCGAAACATGCCGACCTCTGCGTCGGCACCGCAGCAAGGGCATCATTGACCATCTGGGCAGGGTCCTTCTCCGAGAGGTAGATGTCCTGGACCTCAGGGAAGAACGATCTGACGAAAGCCCTTGTCGCCTTGTGCTCTATCGGGAGGGGCAGGCTCTCGGAAGTGAACTCGGGGATCACCTCTCCCTTGAGGAACTTCAGACCTATCTGGGGGTAGATGGCATATGTTAAAACGTCCTCTTCCTTCCTGAGGAGCCCCATCTCAAGGAGCTCCCTCCGCCTCATCTCCCATTCAGGCTTCAATGAATCAGCGGGACGGCCGGTCACCATCTGTGACCTCCAATCCGGGCCGAGTATCAGCTCCTTCATCTCATCGCTTATCGGTGCGGGGGACAGCCCATACATACCGCGGACGTAATCCTTGGTCTCGGTGGGGATGTTCCTGTACCTGCCGAAGAGGACGTTCATGACGGCCTGGACACCGACCACCTGAGAGGTGGGTGTCACAAGGGGGGGATAACCGAGCTCCTGCCTCACCTTGGGGACCTCCTTCAGAACGGCATCCAGTCTGTCCTTGGCCTTCTGCATTTCGAGCTGCGACACCAGGTTGGACATCATCCCGCCCGGGATCTGGTGCATCACTATGGAGGGGTCTGTCCGGAGGGCCTCGATCCTCATCAGGTGCCTGTACTTATCGAATACGGTCCTGAAGTAATCGCGAAGTTCCATCAATAGCTCCATATCCAGACCTGTGTCCCATTCCGTACCCTTGAAAGCATAGACAACGGACTCGGTCGCGGGATGGCCCGTTCCTTCGGAAAAGGGCGATATATCGCAATCGACAACACTTACTCCTGCCTCGGCCGCCCTCTGATACGCCATACCGGTCATACCGGATATCGAGTGCGCATGCAGCTCCACAGGGCATTTACCGCCAGCCTCCTTGTACCCTTTGATGATATCGTAGGCCCTCTTGGGCGATATCATTCCAGCCATGTCCTTGATGCAGATGGAATCAGTCCCCATCTCCTGCAGCTTGAGCATCTTGTCTATGAAATACTGCTCGGTATGGACGGGTGATATCGTATAGGAGATGGATGCCTGGCAATGGGCTCCCGTCTTCTTCACGGACCTCATTGGGACCTCCATGTTCCGGAAGTCGTTCAAGGCATCGAATATCCTGAAGACATCTATCCCGTTCTTGTGGGCATAGTACACGAACTTCTCCACAAGGTCATCGGGGAAGTTCCTGTAGGCCACTATGTTCTGGGCCCTGAGGAGCATCATGAGCTTCGTCCTGGGCATCGCCTTCTTTATCGACCTTAGCCTGTCCCACGGGTCCTGGTTGAGGTACCTTATGGGCACATCGAAAGTGGCGCCCCCCCACATCTCGACGGCCCAGTAACCGACCCTGTCCATCTTGTCAAGGATGGGCAGCATGTCCTCGGTCCTCATCCTGGTCGCGAACAGTGATTGGTGCGCATCCCTCAAAATAAGTTCTGTTATCCCTATCTTGGCCATCGGACCCACCATCTCGGAGTTTCCTTCGGGACTTAGGGTCCTAACATACCAATGTTAATAAAACTTTACATCATGGCCCCAGTAAGTGAAAAATAATGGTTAGGAACAGTTCCTTCGGTTGCCACTTTTCCAGATAGGCCCTATCCAACAAACCCCATATTATTCCTCTTGACCTTTCTCATCCTTGGGGGTCTCCGATGGCCTTTCAGCTTTGAGACCATCGGGTATTGCTTCGGGCGATGTCTCGATGGAAGCTTCCACCGTTGGTGGGACCTCCATCGGAGCCGATGTCGGTGGTGGAGGGGTACGGGCGATCCTTCCCTTGATGAGCAGGAAGACGGTGGTCCCTACCAATGCTACGACCAGCAAGGCCATTACCGCTATGAACCATATCTCCAGAGTGGAGCCGTTCTTCACAACGGCCTGGTAGAAACCGGAGACCGCTGTCATGAAGAACATGACGACCCCTGCCCATCCGGCATACCTATGTATGGCCCTTGAGGGTCTTTTATGTTTGACGTTCTTA
>JBFYMY010000337.1:0-3271 GCA_041304645.1 Thermoplasmatales archaeon | reverse complement strand
GTCTTCAATCCCAATGGCTCTAGGCCCATCTCTAAGCATTTGGACCTGAGCTGTTCCTTGCTGAGCTTTTCGAGCTCGCCCTCCTGGGACAGCTTCTTTATGTCCATCTCCTTCTTGACCTTGATTACCTCGAATATGCACTGCTTGGCATATTCAATGGCCTCTTCCCTCTTGTTGAGCTTCAGAGCGTACTTTGCCTCGTTTATGAACTCCTCGGCCAGCTTGGTGTCGGCGCCCTCCTTCTTAGCTTGGATGACAAGACGCTGCCCCCTCCGTATAATATTGAGGATCTGAATGAACTCCTGGTCCTCTACGCTCATGAGCTTGTACCTCTTATGGTGCTTGAAGGACAACTCGTATTTTATATTTTGTCAATGGAACCCCATCAGGTGTCCTCATCTTCCCAGGACACTTCATCATCGAAGCGCCCCAGGTCGCTCTTCAGCTTCTTCCTCCTGAACATCTGGAACGCGAAGTAGCCCAGGATCGCAAGCAGGACACCGAATATGAGAATGGACCAGTACCAAGGGGTCCCTGGCAGTTCCTTCGGGTGGTCCCCTGGGTCCCTGGGATCGGTCCCCTCCATGAACTCCTTGTGATTGGACCAGCCGTCGGTGTCCGGGTCCTGGTCGCCGTCCTTCTCGTAGGGGAGCGTGCCCTTCAATGCCTCCCATCCGTCTGGCATACCGTCGCCATCCGTGTCCTCCCTCTTGGGGTCTGTGAGATTGTACATCTCCTGGATGAGGGTCAGCTCGTCCTTGTCCAGGTCGGAGGCCGTATCGTCCGGCAAGAGATGGTTCAGGCCGTAACGGAGCTCCCATTGGTCGCATAGGCCGTCCCCGTCCTCGTCCTTATGGCCTGTTATGGGCACTTCTATGAGGCCTTGTTCCGGGAAGATGGTGTCCGGCACCTTGCTGTCCGGGACCCCGTAGTGGACCTTGATCAGTACCTTGCCCGGTGCATAGGGGCCTGGGAGGTAGAAGGACCTGATATCGTCCTCCTTCCTCTTCTGAGATATTATCCAGGTCCTGTTGGTGTTCGGATATGAGACCTCTAGATGAATGGGTCCTGTCCAGTTGGAAGTGATGACGAAGTCCCCTCCAACCTCCACGCTCTTTGGGATGGTCAGGCCTAGGAAGTTGTCGGCCGGGACGGGAGCTATGTCGAAGGGTTCCGATAGGGCTCTGAAGCTGTTCCCTGCCATGTCAAGGCCATTGGCATCAAGGGCGAACCTCTCGTCCCCTGCCGTGAAAGGCTTTATGAAGATGGCTCGGACCCTGTCGCTGGACCCGGGGATGACCTGAAGGCTCTGAGGTTCTACGGACCTACCGCTCACGAGCAGGGCCACTTCAAGGAACTTGCCTATGTCCTTGCCTGAAAGGTCCTTCGGACCGGAAAGTTGGTCCATGAAGGTAAGCTCCACCGCTATGTCGTTCCCGACCGAGGGTTGGGGGGGGATGACCGCCATGCTGCTGATGATTGGGGGGGTCAGGTCCATGCCCAGGCTTCCCAGTTCGAGCTTACCAGTGTTCCCCGAACCATCGGTCGCATAGGCAGTGATCGTGTGAACGCCCTCGTCCGAAATGGTGAGTTCGCTCCCATCGACCCTCCTTTCTTCAAGCCCCTTCCTGACGATGAAATAGGAACCGGAAACGCCCGAGCCGCCGTCCAGTGCCGCGATGCGGAGCGTCCTTGGAACATTGTACCATTCTTTTATCTTCGGGCCTGTCAGTTCGATGACAGGGCCCTCCCTGTCTATCCAGGTGCTCACTTTCTTCATGGGCGTGATATTGATACCGTCCGATGCTTCCCCCTTGAGGAAGAGCTCGCCCTCGTAGGCTATCGCAGGGATGGTGAGCTGGTACCTGGTCGGGTCCAATTCCCTGACCGATGAGGACGTGAACACCAGGAACTGTCCGTCCCTGGACGTTGAGTAATGGAATATGAAGGAAACAATGTCCCCATCGGGGTCGCTCCCTGCCAGTTCTATGTTCAACGTTTCCCTCTGCCATGGCGGGGAGAGTATGTTCATGGAGAATGCAGGGGGATCGTTCAAGGGGTCTATGGGTTCCGTGAAGAGCCTGTTCCCGGCATTCCCGGACCTGTCCTTTACCTCCACTTCAAGATAGAGGTCCCTGTCCTGTGATGCCTCCCAGTCCATCTCAACAGAGCCAATGAAGGTCCCGTACTGGTAGGACATCGGGTTCCATTGGGAGGAGGGCGAATCGATGCCGTAGCGGAACCTTCCCGAGGTGTGGTCAAGTCCCGAGACCGCATCGCTTGCGGTGACCTCGAAGCGGACCGCACCTTCCGTGTCCTCGTCGATATCGTCAGGGAACAGGTCCAAGGAGGCTATCGTGGGGGCGACGCCATCGTTCGTGAGATGGTCCAGGACCTTTACCCCACCTTTGTTCCCCGCCATGTCGGTAGCGTATGCCTTTACGCTGAGATCGGTCCCCTGCAGGGTCGTTGAGAGAGAGCTCGTCGACTCGAACGGTCCGTCATTGAGGCTCATGTAGATCTTGCTGACCCCGGAATATTCGCCATCGCTTGCGGTAGCATTCACTCTGAGAGTGCCCTTCGGGGCAGTATCGTCCCGGACAAGCAGAGTGGTGGGGCCTTGATTGTCCACTTTCCACTCCCAGACCGTCGGTGAATCGGTGAAACCCCATTGATTGAGTGGAGTGATGTTATACTGATGCCTTCCGCTGGGGGAGCCGTTAAAGATGAAATATAGTTCCCTGTCCACCCCCGCCCCCCCTTCCAGATAGATGTCGGAGGCCCATGGGGTGAATTCACCCGTCAAGGAGGTGGAATACCTGTTCTTGAGCTCCATGGACCAAGGGGGAAAGCAGGGGCCGTAATACTTGAGCTTGGTCGTCATGGTCTCCGGGACCTGCCTCCAACCCTCGGTAAGGGGGGCTTGGACAAATCCGGTGAGGGCGGCCTTGGCATCGAAGACGGCTTCCGTTAGTTCCTCGAGCGATCCCCCGACGACAACAGCGAATGAGACATGGATGCCCCGTGATACGTCGGGACCCGGGACCTTTGCCACTATGTCCATGTACCAGTTTTGCCCGGCCGCTGAGGTGGTCTGATTGTTGGGTGAGTACATGTGGTCGAATATCTTATCCTCACCATCGAATATGGTGGAGGATATCGGACCAGCATTATGACCATGGTAGCTTGAAGCTCCGAAATGGAACAATGCAAGGCCAATGTAGGTCGTCCCTTGATGGATGACGCTCATGTTCCTTTCGGGTACCCATGT
>JBFYMY010000336.1:0-2537 GCA_041304645.1 Thermoplasmatales archaeon | reverse complement strand
TCCTTCATCTGGAACGGCTTTCCCAGGAACTCGGAGGCTCCCACCTCCAAAGCTCTCTCCCTCACCGTGGAATCCGCGGAAGCGAAGACTATCCTTGCCTTCGGGTCCATGGAGAGTATCTCTATGGTGGAGTCCACCCCGTCCTTGTTCGGCATCCTGTGGTCCATTATGATTATATCCGGTTTCCTATCGAGCTCCGAATAGAGCTTTACGGCCTCATCGCCGTCAAAGGCCTCACCGGCTATGGAATAACCGTAGAACTCGAGTATGTCCTTGTAGAGCTGGTGTATGAAGGGTTCGTCGTCCACTACCAGAACAGATGTCACTGGCTCACCTCCGCAAGCGTTATCCTGAACATCCCCCCGGTCCATCGGGACCCCTTAACGGGCGGCTCGTAATCGATGCTGCCCCCGAACATCCGGGCTATCCTTCCGCAGAGGACCAGCTTCCCCTTCTTCGTACCCTTCTCACCGGAGACTTCGTCGAACAGTCCCTCCCGCTCCTTTTCAGGGAGCGGGACGAAATCCCCTGAAAGCACCAACTGCACCCTGCCTTCGACGGGGGCTTCGGTCCGGGCATGGACCTTGAGCTTTCCCCCTCTTGCCTTGCGGAACATGAAATCCAGGAGGAAGATGAACATATCGACAACGAGTCTGCTCCCGTTCACCTTGAGTCCCTTCGTAACCTCGGAGGTGTCCATTTCGATCTTCGCGTTCCTGTTGACGTTCGAGAAGGACTGGTAGGATTCCACCATCACCTTGTACAGCCCCTGCGGGGCGGAAGGTGACTTCTCACCCTCGACGACCTCCATGGTCCTTATGAGGTTGCCGGACATCCTCACGTAGCTCAGGGCCTCCTCAAGGAACCTCTTCTGGAGGTCGGTGGTCTCCGGGAGCATTTCCATAAGCTCCAGATAACCGTACACACCCTGGTTGAGGTTCTTCAGGTCGTGAGTGATGAGGTCCAGATAGAACCCGGACCCGCTCGCTTCATCCCCAAGGTCACCTTCGTTCAAACACTGCCACCTGTTCCGAAACCACCCTGGAACACCTTTTTAAGTCCATTTAGGGTTTATAAATTATGGGGACCAAGTATCAAACCATGATAAAATCGGACCATGATGGCTGCTTCAGAGAGCCGGAAGGACCGAGGCCAAGGACGCCTCTGTCTCCTTCAGGAACCGAAGAACGGTCTTTGTCGCATGGCGCCTCTGGACCTTGAAGACCTCGGAGACCGATGAGATGTGCTCGTGCGGTCTCTGGATGTCCCTGGGCACCTTTTCCATACCTGTGAGCTCTCCCTCCTCAGGTCTTCCCAGCTCCACCCAGTTCCTCACCATCGCAAGGGCTGGATTGGACCGTACCTCAGAAAGCGATGATTCGTACTGCTTTCGGGCGTTCTCGTCGGAGGGTTCGGGCATCTTCCCGGACATCTTTCTCAGCTTCTTCCACAAAGTGAAAAGGTGCTCACATGCAGGCCCCAGGCGTTCGGGCTCCATGATACCGGTCAACCTCATCATGAAACGGAGGTCGGCAAGATCGGCCTCGTACATCTCCCTGGCCCGTTTCCCTGCGGTATATTCCAGCCTGATTATCCCGTCCTGGATCTTCTTGGTCCCTGTGATCGTTATCCTGACCGCCTCCGAGGTGTTCCTCAGATGGGTGCCGCCGCACGCTTCCGTATCGAGACCATCGACGCGGACTATCCTCAGCTCCTCACCGGGGACCGCCCCTCCCTGGTACAGCCGGAACCCGAACCTTGATTCAGCCTCGTCCCTGGGCAGAATCATGGACTCAACAGGTATCGCTCTTGATATGATGTCGTTGGCACCCTTCTCTATGGCGGCCAGCTGATAGGAGGTCAATGTATCATAGTGGGTGATGTCAAGTCTGCCCTTCTCCTCGGTCTTCTCGGCGCCTGCCTGCCAGATATGATTCCCTAGTATGGACCTTGCAACCCCGTTAATTATGTGCGTTGTCGTATGATGCTGCGCCAGTTGCAGTCTTCTGGCCCTATCGATGGACCCGGATGCGGTCACACCAGGGACCCATCCCGTCAGGTCCCCTTCCACCTTGTGGACTATGAGATGGTCCTGTTTGAAGACATCGACGACCTTGAGCTCTGTGGGACCTGACAGGTGCCCGATATCATGGAGCTGTCCGCCGGATGTAGGATAGAATGCTGTCTCCGTCAGCAGGACGCATCCATCCAATACCTCAAGGACCTCTGATGAGAACTCGAGCATGAGGTAATCATGATAGTAGAGCACCTTTGTCGGAGGGTGCTCCCCGAATGGGACCCTCACATCCTTGTGGGTCTGGGCCTGGGTCTCACCCTTCTCGTGGAGCTCGGAGACCCTCTTGTAGAAATCATGGGGGACCTCTATATCCACGCCGGCCTTCACTATGAGATCGGGCGTGATGCCCTGGGAATCGTAGAGGGTGACCAGATCATCTACGGTCACCGGCCTTCCCTGCGCTTCCCTATCCTTGAGCCTGGAGACCGTCGATACGGCCTTCTCCTTGGTGGCCCTGTAC
>JBFYMY010000335.1:0-11690 GCA_041304645.1 Thermoplasmatales archaeon | reverse complement strand
AGAGCAGGCGACGGTGCATCCCATCCAGCAGCCATCGAAGCCCGGGTCGAACCTCTTCCTGTAGGCCTCCCTGCCTATCTCATCTGCATCGCCGCCAATGTCCTTGACGCTGCCGAACCTGAAGTTGCAGGTCGGGAGCAGGTCGTAATCGTCCATTATGGTCGGCAGGTGGGCCGTCCCTACCTTTGCCATCTCGTTCTGTTTCGGGTCCAGTTCGATTATCTCCGAGGAATGGGCCTTTGATACCTCTTTGAGGGCCTGGGGGTCCGCCGGGTCATTGGACCCTATGGTGACCTTCGGGCTCCTGACGACGATCGCCTTCAAACCCTTCCTCCACAGAACGGTCCCTATACCACCCCTTCCCGCCTGCTTTATCCTGCAAACCTTCCTACCTATGTCGTACCAGGAGAAGTTGAGGAGACCGAACCTCGTATGCTCGGCAGCTGGCCCCGTGGAGACCACGGATACAGACCTCAGGTCACCTTTTCCGTAACGCTCATGGCAGTACTTGGTGATCTCATTGGAGCCATTTCCCATGTCCTCTGGGGCCTTATCGAAGAAAACCTTACCATCCACTCCGTCTATCACTGCGATGACCGGTTCGTCGGCTATGCCCTGCACCTCCAGTGCATCGAAGCCAGCGAACTTCAGGTAGGGCCCGAAATAACCACCGACATTGCTGTCAACGACCTGGTCGGTGAGCGGCGAGAGGGTGACGACGATGGACTTCCCTGAACCTGGATAGATGGGCGTTCCACCGAGCGGGCCCGATGAGATGCATATCTCGTTCTCTGGCGAGTCCCACCTGGTCTGCGATGTGACAGCGTTCCACAGGAGGTACAGACCGTAGCCTTTCCCGCCGATGAACCTGTCCTTCATCCTTTGAGGGACGACTTTGATCTGGACCGCTCCCTTGGACAGGTCAAGTCTCAGCGTCCTGTCCGTATATCCCTTGCTCACTCCCTTTGGTATGTAATCGATACTGGTCGCTCTGAAGGCCATTGGCACACCATCCGTTAAGGCAAGGGATGCTAAAAGAACGGTCTGTTATCTATATTTCGTAATGCTCACCGGTTCATAACGGGAAATGCCCTTCCATCCCTCATTCCAACAAGTGTACTACATCTTTTAAATATGGACGACGCTCAATGAGTTCAGGATGACCATGGACCAAATGGCCCTTGCAAGGGCAGTTGCACTCCTTACCGTGATCCTTTTTCTTGCCCCTCTGGGCGCGAACAGGACAAGTGCGGAGGAAAGCTGGAACGATGGCACCATCCTCATCCAGGCCGCGCCAGGTGAGGATATCACAAAGGATGGCTATCCGTTAAGGACCGCTGCGCCGGGTTCGAGCGTTTCACTGGACCTCTATGTTCGGAACAATGCTTCCGTAGCCCAGACCGCGGTCCTGTGGCTCCACAAGCCCGATGATTGGCATTGCGTCCTCACTGGCTCGCTCGTCCTAGGGCCCGGTGCATCGGGGAAGGCAATGCTCACGATAGATGTTCCGAACAACAAAGGGATCGACCCGGACGGGACATACACCTTCAGGGTCGAGGCCGTAGGGAACGCAACCGGGGACAGGGCGTTCATCCTGGTCATCGTGAGGATGAGCTCCAATGTTGACCATACGTTCCTACTCTACCCTGCCAATGCCCAGGCAGGGGACTTCCAGGTCTACCCCGGTCAGAGGACCTTCATGGACCTCCTGTTAAGGAACATAGGCAACATCGCTGACACTTACACATTGACCATAGGTGAGCACAGGACGGATTGGGACATCCAGTTCAGGGAAGGGGCGGAGCTTTTGACAATAGACCTCTCGCCTCCGGAGTTCGAGAACATATACATGACGAGATTGGAGGTGGCCGTCCCGTGCAATGTGGCCCCCGGAGAGGTCCTGGAGCTCGAGCTCAAATGCACATCCGAACTTGCCTCCCTCCACTCTACAGGAAGGACGTCCTCTTCGGTTAGCATTCGCTTGCTGGTCATCCATGGGGCATCCATCGAGCTTGTCACGGAGACCTCGCTGATAGAGCTCTCTTCCCTTGAAGAGACATCTGTGACCGTTGAGGCCGTCCATTCCGGGTTCATGGACTGCACCTATGCCCCCGCCGCTTCGGTCATCCTCGATGGTGTCCCGCAGTCCGACTGGGCGCTGGAAACGAGGTACGAGGGCGACGGGCTACTTGAGAACGGTGAGACGGAGGAGTTCAGGGTCTTCATCAAGGCGCCATCATCGGCCTTTGGTGAGCACATTCTAAGGGTCGGAGCAAGCTCCCAGCAAGCCATTGTCAAGCCCGTTGACATACGATTGGTGGTCTATCCCAGAGCGAACATAGTGCTGGAGAATGTCCACGGGGGTCCGTTCCTCCATCTGGAAGATATGGAAGTGAGCTTCGATCTGGTCAATTCGGGGACCGTCTCGCAGGACCTGGTCGCCTCGGTCATAGTTGTCAAGGAAGGCATCATCGCAAAGATCGTGCCCGATGGGCCGTTCCGGCTCGGACCCGGTTCTTCCAGGACCCTCAAGGTCATGCTCATCCCCTCTGAAGGTGCCAAGAGGGACGCTTTCGACATCCAGATCATCTGCCATTATGTCGACACCCGGATGGGGGTCCTCCTGGAAGCTGCAAGTACGGTTTACAGGGTAGAGTTCATGGACGCTCTGGACATAACCGTCATCGACCTCAGGATACCGGACGGGCAGGTCACCGAGGGCGAGGAGGTCCAGTTCAATATCACCGTCAGGAACTCGGGACAGGTGGACATACCCAAAGCGGACATAATCGTCCACGAGGTCACCTTCTCCCTTTCCCGGCTCGAGATAGGAAGGAACTCCACATCATTATCTGCGGGAGAGGTCAGGACCATAACATTCACTTGGAAAGCGAGACCCTCCGCCCAGTCCATCAGGGTCGTTGCGGCCCTGACGTCCGATGCCCAGGACTCGGACCCATCGGACAATGAGATCTCCAAGCCCATCTACGTGCTCCCATCCAAGCGCGGGACCGAGCCGAACGAGGGTAGGAGCCCGGGGGGATACGTACCCGCAGGAGCGGCCGTTGCCGCAGTATTGGGGTTCGGAACGCTCGCTGGATTGCTCATCTTCCTTGTCAACACCGACCTCTTCCGATATCCGTTCTTCTTCTCGCTTTACCCGTTGTACAGCAAGCTCAGGCCGGAGACCTTGCTCTCCAACAGGCTGAGGAAGAGGATATACGTCTATGTCCAGAACAACCCGGGCGAGCATTTCAGGTCCATACTCGTCAAGCTCAATCTCACGAACGGAACACTGGCCCACCACCTGTACACGCTCGAGAAGGAGGACCTGATAAGGTCAGAGAAGGATGGCCTTTACAGGAGGTTCTATCCCGCAGGTTACCACGTGGCCGACACCAAAGCCAGGTTGTCAGCCATACAAAGGTCCATCCTCGACTGCATAGAGAGGAGGCCGGGCCTGTCCCAGAAGGAGATATCCGGCGAGCTCTCCCTCTCCAACTCGACGGTGAACTACAACGTCAAGGTCCTGGAAGAGAAGAGCGTCATAGAGACCAGGAGGGTAGGGAAGTCAACGAGCATCTACCCGGTGAATGATACGAACTCCTGAACGGACCTCACCGGTCCCAGACCATCCCCAGGCTCGATCGGCCCTCATGGACGAAGCCGTACCTCTCAAGTGCCTTGAAGATAGATGTCAGGTACCTTTGATCGGTCACAACGAGTATGTCGAGTTCCATGGTGGGGCCATTTGCTGGCCGGTACCTTACAATATCTTGGTCCACCTGGCATTTGAGCACACCTTCCCTCTCCACGAGCTCTACGTTCTGAAGGACCGTCCTTTTGCCCTCCCCCGCATGGGTCAGGAGGTAGTTCATGTAAGGTTCGAGTATCAGGCCCTGCTCCTGGGCGGTCAGTCGTTTATAGTTTATCCTATCCTTCTTCATGATCTTCTCCATGAGGAGTCCGGCCATGACGCGGGTCTGGGGATTGTTGTGGTTTAAAAAAGCCCTGCCCCTCTTTATTGCCTCTACCGTTTCGTTGAGCAAGCCCTTGTCAACGGGGAACCTGTAGAACATATCAACGCCCATGGGGCCGATATCAAGGTCCTTGAGGTGAGGGTCAAGGAACTGCCCCCCGTGCATGTACATGGTAATGGAAGGGCACCTGACCGTTTCGTTGATCACATCGCTCACTGCCTTCAGGTACCTTAGCTTGGAGAGCACTATCCCCTGTTTAGTGACCTCGATAACGAGCGCTATCGGGTACTCATATCCATCCAGCAGCGTCTCCTCCAGTGGGTATTCCTTCAGCATGGATCTCCTTGTCCTAGACCACCGCCAGAGACGGGCCCTGCCCCTGTTATGACCGTTCCGTAGATAAGCCCTTCGTCGGGGCCGTCAAATACTTTCACTTTCACCGACCTGTCCCTGCGCTTTATTACGACCCAAGGGGGTTTTGCTAGCTGGCCAGTGGAACCGCAAGGACCGATGGGGGGAAACCTTCGAAAAGGAATCTGATCATATTCGATACGACCCTCAGGGATGGGGAACAGGCCCCGGGCATCCAGCTGTCGCCTGAGAAGAAGCTCAGGATAGCTAAGGCATTGGAAAGGGCCGGGACCGATGTGATAGAGGCGGGATTCCCGGCGAACAGCCAGGCCGAGAGGGATTCCATCAAGATGATATCCAGGGAGGTTGAGGCATCCGAGGTGGCCGTCCTCTGCCGGCCTATAAAGGCAGATATAGATGCCGCCTCCGAGACGGTCTCAAGGGCCAGCAGGTCACGGGTCCACCTGTGGATAGCGACATCCCCCCTCCACATGAGGTACAAGCTCAATATGCCCCCCCAGAAGGTCATGGAGCGCGTCGTCGAGGGTGTGAGGTACGCCCAGGGCAAGTTCGATGTCGTGCAGTTCACCGCCGAGGATGCGACCAGGTCCGACATAGATTTCCTTTGCGACCTGATGAGGGAGGCCGTAAGGGCCGGGGCGCATGAGGTCAATCTGGCCGATACACTGGGCTGCGCCCTGCCGGAGCAGGTCTCACTGCTGGTACAGGAGGTCAGGAGGAGCATCAGGGACAGGGTCCCGGTCGGCGTCCACTGCCATAACGACCTTGGGCTGGCCACGGCCAACTGCCTCTCCGCCATAAGGTCAGGTGCCCGCCACGTCGATGTAACCGTCACCGGTATAGGCGAGAGGTCGGGCAATGCCTCCTATGAGCAGGTGGTCGTATCTCTCCTCTTCCACAAGGCCCATTTCGACATTGACCTCTCCGTTGACCCCTCCAAACTGGGCGAGCTCTGCGATACCGTCATCAAGGAGATGGGGCTAACGCAATCGTTGTGCCAGCCGCTCATAGGCCAGAACGCTTTCAAGCACGAATCGGGCATCCATGTGCACGGGATGCTGAGCAATCCGATGACCTATGAGCTCTTCAATCCGAGCACCATAGGGATCAAAGGGGAACAGTTCGTCCTTGGAAAACATACCGGGAAGGCCGCAGTGAGGCACTTCCTCGAGAAGAAGGGATGCACCCTGCCGGACGACGAGCTGATGAGGCTCACCGACCTGGTGAAGGAAAGGAGCCTCATATCCGGGCCCATTGATGACCCCGGGGCTCTGGTCAAATTCGCCCAGGACAAGGGTTTCGATCTGAAGACCAGGGAGGGTCCCCATGGAAGCTGATACCGGCGGCTCACTGGGGCTAAGGATCATAGGCAGCCACCTTGTCGAGGGCGATGCCAAGGTAGGGGCCTTCACGGTGATATCGCCCGATCTGATAATGGCACATGATGTCACTGCCCCCCCTGCATTGGACATGATCAACGGGGCCGGGCTTCCCTATCTCCGGGGGGCCGATAGGACCGTACTATATCTTGACCATTTCACACCCCCGAAGGACCTGGCGGCCGCCGAGGCGTGCAGGTCCATAAGGGAGTTCGGTTCTCGCTACAGGTTGAAGGAGATCGTGGAATGGGGCGAGGGCATCTGCCATGTGCACCTCTTCGAGGACGGTAGGCTGAAGAGGGGTGACCTTGTCGTTGCAGCGGACTCACATATCACGACCGGGGGCGCGTTGGGCATACTGGGGCTTGCCATAGGGTCCACTGACCTTGCGTCCGTCATGGCAACGAACGAGCTGTGGCTCGAGGTGCCCGAGCCTTTCGGGATCGTGTTCAAGGGCACACCTGACGTCTGGTGCGAGGGCAAGGACCTTGCCCTCAGGATGCTCTCATGGATGGGTCCGGGCGGGGGTAAGGGGAAGCTGCTCGAACTTGACGGGCCCATATTGAAATGGATGCACGATGACAGCAGGATGACCGTTACCAACATGGCCTCCGAGGCCTCATGCGTGTCGGCCATTATGACCAACGATGTCAAGGAGTACGGTCCGCTCTCCCCGGATTGGGTATGGGACACGGAGGAGGTTGACATAGATGAGATGGGACCACAGGTGGCCCTTCCCGGGTCCCCTGATGATGTCGAAGAGGTCGATAACCTATCGGGGGTCCTCGTTGACCAGGTCTTCATAGGCTCATGCACCAACGGCAGGTTGGAGGACCTCAGGGTCGCAGCCTCGGTCCTTGCGGGGAGGAAGGTCCACCCTGATGTCAGGCTACTTGTGATCCCGGGTTCAAGGGCCATCTACTCGCAGGCATCCAAGGCAGGGTACATCAAGACCATACTTGATGCGGGAGGGGTCGTTTCCATGCCGACGTGCGGACCCTGCTCCGGAGGGTTCCTTGGTGTGCTGCCGGAGGCTGAGGTGGCCCTATCCACGTCCAACAGGAACTTCAAGGGACGCATGGGCGACGCCTTCAGCAGGGTCTATCTTTCAGGGGCTGCCGTCGCCGCTGCCTCAGCGGTCAAGGGCATGATAGTCCACCCTCAGGAGGTGACCTCCTGAAGCTCCTTGCCAGAGGGAGGGCATGGGTCCTTCCGGATGAGGTGGACACCGACGCGCTAGTACCAACGATCTATCTCCATCAACCCCCTTCCGAGTACTCGAAGCACTGCCTTGAAACTGTAAGGACCGATCTCGCTGCCAATGTCAAGGTAGGGGATGTGGTCATAGCGGGCAGGGACTTCGGCAGGGGGTCCTCAAGGGAGCATGCGGCCCTAGCCCTCAAGTACCTTGGCATCAGAGGGGTCATAGCGGTCAGCGTTGCTCCAATCATGAAGCGGAACCTGTTCAATATAGGGGTCCCGGTCTTCGAGCATCCGGACATACCGCACTCCTGTGATGACGGGGACGAGGTCGAGCTGACCACCTCTTCCTTCAAGGACATCACAAAGGAGATGGAGGTCCCCCTCAGGGACCTGCCGCATTTCATGCTCGAGCTCATCAACAGCGGGGGCCTGTTCAACATGGTCCGGAAGAAGGGGGGCATATCGTCGAGGTCAAGGCCCCTCGAGGAGAGGACCGAGGTCCAGGAGGTGGGACCGACGAAGATCTATCCAGCCTATGAGAAGTATGTGGACATAGTCGTTGAGCGCCTGGAGAGGGGAGAGGTACTTTGCGGGCCTTTCGACACCACTTACGGGCTGTTCGCATCCATAAAACGGCCAGATGCCGTCAAGAGGATCTACGAGATGAAGAGACGGAAGCAGGACATGCCCTTGACGATGGTCGTCCCCATAGAGAGGTTCAAGCTGTATGCGGACATCCCCGAGAGGATCCAGAAGTTGCTCGAGGCCGAGCTGGTCGGGCCCATCTCCATCATCCTGCCGAAGAAGGCCGATAAGGTCCCCGACTACGTGACATCAGGGTTGAAGACCGTTTCATTGGCAGACGGCGAGAACTCCTTCATGAAGAGGATAATGGAGAAGGTGGAGATCTGCGGGACCAGTGCCAACATCCATGGCTCCCCTCCCCCTTCGACCCTCTCGGGTGCCCTGAAACAACTGGGAGATACCGTCACTCTTGCCGTTGACGGGGGTCCGTCACTGTACCGCATCGGTCATACCGTCATCGACCTGTCCGTGACCCCCCCCAAGCTCATCCGCGCAGGCCCCTACTCGATAAGCAAGCTCAAGATGCTCTTCCCGGAGATGGAGGTCGAGGAGGAGGGGATCCCTGAAGAGCTGGTGAGGGGGCACAGCGTCATAGAGCTCTCACCGGAAGTGGACATCAAGGCAGGATCAAAGGGTCATTGAGAGGCCTTTTTACGGATGGGATCATAGAACTTCTTGAAACGTTTCGAGATGCCGTAGCTCTCGTCCATACGCTTGAGGAGCCTGTTGAAGAGGAGCATGAGGAGCCCTTTCAATCCCAGGTATACGATGACGCTCAGGGCTATCAGGACAGCGCATATCAGGATCGAGATGGACTGCAGGGCGAAATGGATGGCCGTATAGGACATGAAAATGCCGCTTGCGGTTATAGCGGCGAAAACTGTGACGAAGACCGAAAGGACCGTCAGGTCGAGCTTCAATAGGTAGGTCCTGATAGGGCCCATGAGGTCCGCAACACCTCGCTCCATCAGCTCGTCGAGCGGTCTGTAGACCAATGCAAGGACGCTCCAAAGCTGAAGGACCAGGAACGTGGAGAAGGCCAGTGCTCCCATATAGAGGACCAGGGGGACGAGATGGAGAAAGAGCGGGACACCGATGGAGAGAGGTTCGAATATGTCCCAGAGGAGGAGGCAAAGATGGACCGTCACAAGGACGAACATGAGTGGTAGGGTCACAAGCAGGGTAACAAAGAGAGCGGAGTGCAGTTTGGCCTTCCTCAATGGATAACGATCCTTGAGCTCCTCGAACTTGCCTATGGCCTTCCCGACGATACCGTCGATGATGAGGTCCCTTATCAGGCCCATGAGGCACATGCAAGGGCCACTGATTATTTAACGATTGGAGACAGACCGATGGAGACCTACTCCTCATCGAGCATCCGTCTTCTGCTCCTTCTGATCCTAGCCATTGCACCGATGACCATGAACATGAGAAGGAGTAGTACGAACGGTAGCAGGCAGCAGAGGCAGAAATACCACAATTCTAGGCCAGCCCTCTTCTCGTCGGACCTCTCTTCCATTGCTACCGGGTCCATCTGAACGGTCCCGTTCTCCGTCACCTCGATTATCCGGTCATAGGTCCTGTAGCCTTTCCTGGAGAACGTCAGGGTCCTCCTTCCAGCCTCCACCTCTATGAAGAAGTACCCTTCCGAATCGGTGAACGTCTCCTCTCCCTTGTCCGACCTGACCTTGACCATGTGCACCGGGTCTCCGTCCTTGTCCAGGACCCGGCCGAGTATGAGTCCCTTCCCGGGGGCGGGTGGTTCCGGAATCTCGGATGCCACCCTGAAGCTGACCGAGGCCGTCCCGGAGTTCCCTGCTCCGTCCGTGGCGCTGACCCAATAGGTGTGGTTCCCCTTCTCGAGCCCCATCAGCGTCTCATTGGATGCGATACCTATTTCCCTCCAAGGGCCCGAATCCAGTTTGGTCCTGAGACCGGTGATGGAGGACCCGGTACCGTTAGCTGTCCAGGAGGCCAGGATAGGCCTCCCCGAGATGACCTCGCCCTCGGAGGGGGTAAGGACCACCACTACAGGGGAGATGGTATCGACGGTGAAAGTGATGCTGTCGTACCCCATGTTCCCTGCCATATCGAATGCCTCGACATGGAAGGTATGGAGGCCGTTCGAGAGAGGTCCAAGCCTTGCGGATGTGTCATTGGTGCTCTCCCAAAGGCTCCCATCGAGCCTCCATCTGTAGTTCCTGACGGAATATGGCAGGTCCTCGCCGACCCACTCGACCATCATCGAACCGCTGGCGGTGATGAGGCCTTCCTGAGGTCCCGTTATCTCGACCTCCGGGGCCGTCAGGTCCACGTGGAATGTGGTGCTCGCTGATGCTGTATTGTTGAGCTCATCGAAGCATTCGACCTCCAGCAGGTGATCGCCTTCGGAGAGATC
Source organism: Thermoplasmatales archaeon (assembly GCA_041304645.1). Classification (GTDB taxonomy): domain Archaea; phylum Thermoplasmatota; class Penumbrarchaeia; order Penumbrarchaeales; family Penumbrarchaeaceae; genus JALOTP01. The sequence goes on along the minus strand of JBFYMY010000335.1, from coordinate 1,773 downwards.
GGAAACGAACGTTTCGTTGACCATCCCCATCTCGGTCCAAGGGCTTTGGTCCATCCTGTATCTGTGACCGGTGACGCCGACGTTGTCGCTCCCTTCCCACGAGGCCCGGACCGATGTAACGTTCCAGAACGAACCGTCCTGCGGGGCAAAGATGATGAGCTCTGGCGGTGTCGAATCAGGTATTGCGTACATGTCCTTGCTCATTGCCCCGTTACCGTAAATGTTGTAGGCCTGGACCGAATAGTTGTAGTGTGCGCCGCTGTCAAGTTCGCTATCGATGTAGTATCTCGCGCTCGAAGGGAGCTCTATCAAGAGAGAGGGCAAATGACCTCTCTCAGCTTTAAAGACCCTGTAACCGCTTATCTGTCCAGACCTTGTGAATGCCGGCCCTTCCCATGAGATGTTGACGGAATCCCTCATCGATCGCGCCTTGACATGGACCGGAGGCGTCGCATGCAGGAGCGGGTCCATGACCAGAGGTTTCAGGTCTATTTTCCCGCCCTCGAGCATGTAAGGGACGTCAACTGTACCGTCGCCGTCATCATCCGGGGCCGTCCAGTCGCTCCAGTGGTTACCCTTGCCCTCGGACTGCGATGTCCAATTATTGAAAGAAGATGCGTCCTGTGCCTGGTACCTGCCCGGCTGGTAAACGGTCGTCGCGCCATTGTTGAAGAGGTAGGAGTTCCCCCAGACAAGATCGTCCATGGTCGGTCCGTGGTCGGAGACCATGGTAACGCCGAGCCCTCCGTTCCTGTAGAAAAGGTTCCCGACGATCGTACAGTTGTCCGACCCATCGAACCGGGCACCCTCGTTCAGGGCCGAATCCACGGTATTGTTCATGATATGGCAATCGAATGTCTCTTTCATGTCCATTCCGATATCCGTATGTAGAACGAGATTGTCCCTTATCATCGTATCATAGAGGTGGTTCGCGGATATCCCTTTGCCAGGGGAGACCATGATGGGTCCATCATCTATCATGTTCCCTTCCACATGGGAATCGAAGACATACTCAAGATAGATACCGTGTTCACTGGACCATGCTATAGTATTGTTGTGGACCATGGCTCCTATCGCACCACCAAGGTAGATGCCTATCTCGCTGCCCTCGATACGATTGTCATGGGCATTCAATCTGTAGAGGTTGTCGCCGGTGCATAATCCCATCTCCCCCCCCTTGAGATAACAATTACGGACGGTCCCGTCCCTGGTCTCTTCCATCATGGTCCCTGCCCGGTCGCAGTCCATGAAAACGCATTGCTCCACGGTGTTATTGTCCCCACCGATCATTCCCAGACCAATTTCATCGTTCGATAGGTTGCAGCCTATCACCGTCACCCTGCTGCAGTGACCGACAATCATAGCCTGGCTCGCCTTTGATATGTTCATCCCCCGAACTACGATATCGGACACGTTCCCCAGTATCAGCTGCCCTGAGGATATGGATAGTTCTTCCCCTGACCCGGCATGGTCCTTGATCTGGTGGACCGGTAGGCCGTTGACGGTGTTATCTGTGGGTATATGATTGGTGGTGAAGACCATAATACTGCCATACATGCCGAAAGAACAGTTGATGAACACATTCCTGTGGAACTCATTATTGACGGAACCCGACCTGAGGTAGATGCCCATCTCCGATGCATCCTCTATTGTATTGTCCTCGATCTTCCAACCGCTTGCCCTGTAGAGCTCTATCCCATTATAGATGCTCCTCGTGATGCTGCATCCCTTTATGCTACCTTGGCTCTCTTCAAGGAGCATCCCGCATTCGTT
>JBFYMY010000334.1:0-11360 GCA_041304645.1 Thermoplasmatales archaeon | reverse complement strand
TGGCTTCTTGTCCGTCTCGATCTCCAGTATCTTCGCCTGATAGGCGACGGACCCTGACTTGATATAGATGTACCCGGTGATGGGCAGGTCGAACCGCTCCTTGTTCACGAAGAACCTGCATGGCCAAAGGATGGACTTCCTCTTCTTCAAGGCAGATATGGCATCCTCCACGGACGGAAGATCGGGAGCGGTCCATATGAGGCCCATCTCGCGGTCCGTTGTGGGCGGGACCTTCTCTGCTGCAATCTCGGAAATGGACCCTTCTTCATCGTGGGATGTTTCGTCCTTTACGATGGTTCCCTTCTTATTCGTCTTTGCCGATGGGGCCCCACCGGTCTTGGGCTGTCCGACCTCTCCTTCGTACCTTACCCAGGCGAAGGCCCTCTTCCATCTCTTCCCGGATACGCCCGAGATCCTCTCGAGCATGGCCGGGCCCATCGCAAGGACCTCCTCGAGGGTGTACTCCGATTCAGGGCCTATGAGCTTCAATATGGCCTCTTCAGGGAGCTCCCTGGACATCAGGAAATGGAACAGCTCCTTGCTGTCCTTGATCGAAACCTCTCTTTCCACCATTCAATCCACCTCCCTCATGGCCGTTTTGATGATATCATCATAATCGAACGGTTCCGAACGGACCGACCTTGACGGGTCTATCCCGTCCTCCCCGTAGAGGAACTGCACGATCACCTCGCTGGTGTTCCTGACGGTCAGGTCAGGGAGCACCTTGAGGTCCTCCAGGGCGTTGATCAGACGTCTCTGCATGTATCCTGACCTGCTCGTCCTGACGGCCGTATCCACAAGGCCCTCCCTCCCTCCCATGGAGTGGAAGAAGTACTCGGTCGGGGTCAGACCCTTCTTGTAGCACGATTTGACGAACCCTTTGGCAGCAGCCCCAAGGTCGTTCACTTTGAAATGGGGCAGGGTCCGACCCTGATAGCCCCTCTGGATCCTCTCGCCCCTTACGGCCTGCTGACCTATCGAACCGGACATCTGCGACAGGTTGAGCATCGAGCCCCTTGCACCGGAGCGGGCCATGATGACGGCGGAGTTGCCCAGGCCAAGGTACCTAGATGCGATCTGACCTGCCTGGTCCCTGGCCCGGCCCAGGGTCTTCATGGCCTCGACCTCTAATGTCTCCTTGAGGTCCCTTCCTGGTAGGGGGTCCAGATAACCGGAGTTGAACTTCTGGACATAGTCGTCCACCTTCCTCTCGGCATCGTCGAGCGTCTCCTGTATCCTCAACTTTGCCTCCTCGGGGATGTCCTCCTCATCGATACCGGTCGAGAACCCTATGAGCGTTATGGTCGCTATCGCAAGACGGGTAGCATCATCGAGGAACTGCCTCCCTTGATCGGTCCCGAAGTCACGGACTATCTTCTCAAGGAGCTTGCCCTTGAATGCGCCAATGGACTTCTCGTCTATGACGCCCGAGCTCATGAACGACCTGCCAGACTCATCAGGCTCGATGATGACAAAAGTGTCCTCCCTGCTCGAGGTCTCATCACCAGTGAAGATGGCGGACGAGTACTCCATATGCAGCCCAGGGGGAAGGATGAGCGAGAATATGGTCCTCCCGCCCCAGCGTTCCACACCTCTCTCATCGACCTCATCCGGTTCGGGCAACGGGCCCTTGTACGATGTCCTTGACAGTATGTGGTAGGCATCGTCCTTGGTGAACATCGGGTTCTTGTATGTCAATTTGAAGTTGCCGGATATGTGGTCGTGGAGGGCCCCTATGACCGGACCTCCGAACCTGGGGGAGAGGATGTGCTCCTGAACCCTCATTATGATCATCGCCTCTGCCCTGGCCTCCTCGCCCTGCAGGCAGTGGAGGTTCATCTCGTCGCCGTCGAAATCTGCGTTGTACGGCGGGCAATCGGGGAGGTTAAGACGGAAGGTCTTGCCCTCCATGACCCTGACCTCATGGGCCATCATGGACATCCTGTGGAGCGATGGCTGTCTGTTGAAGAGCACTATGTCCCCATCCATGAGATGCCTCTCTACGACGTAACCGACCATCACCTTCTCGACGAGGGATTCCTTGTTCTTGTCGGTAAGTCTCAGTCTCTGACCGTCCGGCCTTATGATATAGTTCGCCCCCGGATGGACCTCTGGCCCCCTCAGTACGAACTCCTTGGTCTGTTCGAAATTGAACTCGTTGACCCTTATGGGTACGGTCAGCTCCATGGCTATCTCCTTCGGGACGCCCACTTCGTTTATCGAGATGTAGGGGTCGGGGGAGATAACGGTACGGGCCGAGAAGTTCACCCTCTTACCGGAGAGGTTCGACCTGAACCTGCCCTCCTTGCCCTTGAGCCTCTGGGCGAGGGTCTTAAGGGGCCTGCCGGACCTGTGCCTGGCCGGTGGGATACCGGATGTCTGGTTGTCGAAATATGTGGTTATATGGTATTGAAGAAGCTCCCAAAGGTCCTCGACTATCAGCTGGGGAGCACCGGAGTCCCTGTTCTCCTGGAGCCTCTGGTTTATCCTCAGGACATCGACCAGCTTGTGGGTGAGGTCGTCCTCAGACCTGTCGCCGGACTCAAGGGTGATGGACGGTCTCACGGTCACAGGTGGAACTGGTAGGCATGTCAATATCATCCACTCTGGCCTGGCCACCTCGGGGTTTATGCCCAGAAGGGGGAGCTGCTCACCGGGTATCCGTTCGAGCCTCTCCCTTATCTCCTTGGGGGTGAGCTTGTGCCCTTCCTCCCGGAAGGTGGTTGGCTTGTCAAGGGATATCGCCTTGCATTTCTCACCGCAGTCTGGGTGAGGGCACTGCAGGGAGTCCATGGCCTCGTCCCTTATCTGGTCGGTCATGGTCTGGAACTGGAAGGGATGGAGGGAGATGTCACCGAGCTCCCTGATCTTACCAAGGTAGATGTCCATCCTCTCCTTGGGTAGCTTGACCCTGCCGCATGCCCTGCATATGGACTGCAGGAGCTCCTTTATGAGCTTGGTATAACCCTCGTGAATGACCGGCATGGCCAGGTCGATATGGCCGAAGTGACCAGGGCACTCATCGACCTTCCTGCCGCACGTCTTGCACTTCAGGCCAGGCTCTATGACGCCGAGCCTCGGGTCCATCAGGCCCATCTCAATGGGGAAGCCATCATCGTCGTAGGTATCGGCAGTGATTATCTTCGTCGCCGACATCTTCCTGACCTCATCAGGGGAGATGAGCGCGAACTGGATCCTGCTTATCTTCTTCGGAATGTATTGGTAGCTGACCATCTTTTTCACCCCTACTTGAGGTCCTCCAGTTGCAACCTCATGGCCACACACATCGATTTCAGCTCGTCCATGAGCAGTTTGAAGGCATAGCTCGTCTGGACCGGATGTATGTTCCCTGTCTCGCCGCAGACCGGGCATCTCAGAGCGTTGCGTTTGTCAAGCATCGCCACGTTGCCGCATTTCGGGTTGCCGCAGACGTACTCGATGGTCCCGTCCGATTCATCGAGCAACCTGTCCTTGATGACCATCGAGACACCATGGGCTATCAGGCAGTCCCTCTCCATCTCACCGAACCTCAGACCGCCCTGTCTCGAACGTCCCTCGGTGGGCTGCCTCGTGAGGATCTGCACCGGACCCCTTGACCTCACATGCATCTTGCCGGAGACCATGTGGTGGAGCTTCTGGTAGTATATGACCCCGGTGAATAGGTCGACCTTGAACCTCTTTCCTGTGAAGGGGTCGTACATGACCTCCTTGCCGGTCTGTTTGAAACCTAGCTGCTCCAGTTCATAGCGGAGCCTCTCTTCGGGTTCGCCCGAGAAGGCCGTCCCATCTATGGTCCTGCCCTCCATGGCCCCTACCTTGCCCCCTATCATCTCTAGGACGTGGGCAACGGTCATCCTTGAGGGAATGGCGTGCGGGTTCGTGACAAGGTCAGGTACAATGCCTTCGGAGGTGAACGGCATCTCGTCCGGCCCGGCTATGTAGCCTATGACCCCTTTCTGACCATGTCTCGATGCGAACTTGTCTCCTACCTCTGGGACCTTCTCGCTCCTTACGGTGACCTTGACCAGCCTTAGCCCGTTCTCGGACTCGGTGATCATGACCGTATCGACATATCCACCCTCCCTGGGCCTGACGGTCAGGGAGGTCTCCCTCCTCCTGTGGGGGGTAAGGAAGTCCGTGTGCTCCTCAAGGAACCTTGGTGGGGATGTCCTCCCTATCAGGACGTCCTTTCCCATGACCTGGAACTCTGGCGATATGATCCCGTCCTCGTCAAGGGAGTTATAGGCCTCCTCGGCTCTGGCGCCCATCACATCAGGGCTTGGTGTCTCTATCCTGTCCTCCTGCCCGCCAGGATACCGTCTCTCCTCCACAGGATAGGTCCTGATGAACGTTGACCTGCCCAGACCTCTATCTATGGATGCCCGGTTGAATATCAGGGCGTCCTCCATGTTGTAGCCCTGATAGGACATCACGGCCACCACGAAGTTCTGACCCCCAGGCCTCTGATTGAAGTTGACGAAGTCCATCGTTTTCGTCTGGACCATAGGCCTCTCGGGATAGTGGAGCAGATGCCCCCTGGTATCGCACCTTATCCGGTAGTTGGAGGCACCGAGACCGAGGGACTGTTTAGCCATCCCTGCGCCCATCGTGATCCTGGGCGATGAGTTATGGGACGGATAACAGACAAGACCGGAGCAGGACCCCAATATCACCATCGGGTCTATCTCCATGTGCGTTTGTTCGTTGTTTATATGGGACTCGTCCATGGCTATGAAGAGGTCCTCTTCCTCCTCGGCATCTATCCATTCGATGACGCCCTGCTGGACCAGGTCCTCCCATGTTATCTTTGACTCGGCCAGCGATTGCCTCATCCTCTCGGTGAGCTTGGTCGCCCCCTTCTCCAGGACGAAGAGCGGCCTCCTCACCCTGCCATCATCGCTGTTGACTATGACGGAGTTGATCTGCTGGTTGTACCTCACATTTATCTCAGAGGACTTCTCCTGGGGCATTGCAAGGAAGCCCTGCCGCCTCCTCTTCCGTATGGACTCGACCAGACCCCGCGGGTCATGGTGTATCCCTATGAGGTTCCCGTTCAGATAGACCTTCGATTCATCCGTCAGCTCCTTCTCTATCCGCCTAACGCCCATATCGAAAAGGGTGGACTCGAGCTTCCTCTCATCATAGCCCTCGGATATGTCCACTATAAGGGCCAGGTTCTTGACCAGACCGCAGTTCTGACCCTCCGGGGTCTCGTTGGGGCACAATCTGCCCCACTGCGTCGGGTGCAGGTCCCTTGCCTCGAAATGGGGCTGGGACCTGGTGAGGGGGGATGTTATCCTCCTCAGGTGGGAGATGGTGGCCATATTGCAGGTCCTGTCCAGGAGCTGTGATACGCCGTCCCTTCCTCCGACCCAGTTGCCTGTCGCCAGTGCATGGATCATCCTCTGCGTGAGGACGTCTGGCCTTATGGCCGAGGACACACGGAGCTTGCGCTTCCTCGTTATGGTCCTCTCGAGCTGGTACTTGAGGTCCTTCATCAGCGAGGTGAAAGCAACCCTGAAGAGGTCCTCCATCAGGTCGCCTGCCAAGGATATCCTCTTGTTGGCATAATGGTCCTTGTCATCAGGGTCCCTGGAACCGAGCTTAAGCTCGAGAACGGACCTTGCTATCCTGCCAAGGTATATGGCCTTCTTTATGCGTTGGTCCCTATGGTCGCCAAGGTGGGGCAGAAGGGACTTGTCAATTATGGATTCGACCTTCTTCTCCCTGAACTCCTTTGCCTGGCCAGTTGCGAACTTCTTCTCGAGATAGTTCAAAGCATCCTCTATGGTCGCAACGCTGTGGGATAGACCGCATTCCTCAAGGTTGGCATATACGATGTTGTCCATCTTCGGGTCGGACACTATCGCCTTGTGTATGTCCTCGTCAGCATCCATCCCTAAGGCCTTCATGAGGACGATGAGCGGTATCTGCGTCGGTGCGGCGGGTACGGACACCATGAGTATGTTGTCCTTCTTGAGCTCGACAGAGGTGAGGGCCCTGAACCCTTCCTTCTGCGAGAAGACCTTGGCCACTGCCCCGGGGGTCCCGTACTTCTCCTCCCACTCGACCAGCACCCTGTTGGGGGACAGGTCCTCGAGCGATATCAGGGACCTCTCCGTTCCATTTATGATGAAATATCCACCGGGGTCCAAGGGGTCCTCCCCGAGCTCCTGCAGCTTCCGGTAGTACTGATCGTCCGTGAGCGTACGGTCCTGACCCACCATCTCACGGTGCAGGTTGCATCTCTTGGACTTGACCATGATCGGGAGGTCGCCTATCTTTACCTTCTCGGGTTCCCTGTCAACACCGTTCTCTATTATGGTGAACTCCAAAAAGATCGGAGCGGAATAGGTCAGGTCCCTAAGTCTGGCCTCCATAGGGGTCAGGTCGTGCGTGGCCCCATTGGCCTCCTTGACTATGGGGGTCCCGACCGTGATCCGGCCCAGTTTTATGTCCACGCTCTCCTCGTCCAGCTTGTCCACGTCGAGCCTTATGAGACCGCGCTCGTTATCGACCTCCCCTATCCTGATGGAGTCTATGATCCGCTGCATCCTGGACTTGGGGTTGTCGTGGGTCGGAAGGAAATCGTTGAAAGACGCCACCTGGTGGTTTATCACGTTCCTGCTCTTGAAGAATGCTTCCACTACTTCTTTCATACCTATCCCTCCTTCTTTTCACTCATCTACCGTGGACCACTCCGCAACGACCAACCTATAGTAGATGCTCGTTCCAGCGGTCGGGCTCTCGCGTTCGATCTTTATGATATCCCCGGCCTTGGCCCCTATGGCCTTGGCACAAGGGTCTATGAGCGGGATCTGGGGCAGCTGATGAGGTTTCGTATTGAAATCCGCAAGGACCTTTTCATATTCCTTCTTGCTCAAGATGCTATGCTTGGGTACAAGGTAGTTCTCCATGACGTTGAAGCGCGGCATGTTGCGGTCTCCTGCGGGTGTGCTATCCTGGGTCGCATCAATGGATCACAAGGAACGATTGGCGGGTCCGGAGGGATTCGAACCCCCGGCCATCTGGTTAAAAGCCAGACGCTCTATCTAGGGAAGAAGGCCGCTAAAGCGCCGCCTAACGTCCTACCTAGCTGAGCTACGGACCCAGAACTTACCATTCCCATTACCCGATGCGGTCAAGACCGACACGGCATGTTCGATTTCGTATATAATGGTTTTTAATGTTTCAGCTTCCTTTCAGAATGGCTCCCCCGTGGACCTCATGGAGGCAGCGTTCCTTTGGCCCATCCGAGGGGATGAATACCCTGGTTTCGCAAACCTTAAATGGTCCTCTGACCAATGTTCGCCGTTAAGCGGTCAAGACCGGAAGGGAGGGTTCGAGCGAACGGTCCTGGTCCGGGCCTTTGGTCATCGGGTCCGGCCGTATAACGAGTCAAGTGTGCTCTCAGATATATCCGTCGAAGCTAAGTCCAGCCCCATTGAGGTGCACCCCGCTCCCTTTGGAGATGTGACCGACCTCCTTTGCACCTGCACCCTTCATGGAACGCCTGACCATCTCCGAGACCTCACTTTCGACCACCAGAGCAAAGCCCATGCCCATGTTGAAGGTGCTGTACATCTCCGCCTCGGACACACGGCCCAGAAGCTGGAGCATACGGAAGACCGGCGGCACCTGGAGCGGTCTGTCCATCAGGAACGAGACACCCTTCTTCAACCTTACAAGGTTCCTGAGGCCGCCACCGGTGATATGGGCAAGACCATGGACGCTGCCCTTTTTGACCTTACCAAGCATGGAAAGGACATCTTTGACGTATATCCTCGTAGGTTCGAGGAGGGCCAGGCCAATGGTCAGTCCCGGCTCTTTCCGGGCCCATGCCTCAACGCATCCCTTGTACCCCGACCCATCATCCACCCTGTTCCACCTGCTGGCCTCGACAAGCTCCTCTAGCGTGAGGTCGTAGCCGATGCGGTTGGTCCTCATTATCCTCCTAACGAGGGAGTAACCGTTGGAATGGACCCCGCTGGAGCGGAGGCCTATTATGACATCGCCCTCCTTTATGGACGCACCGGTGATGACCTCATCCTTCCTCACATGACCGAGGCAGGTCCCTGCAAGATCGTAACCTTTGACCATATCGGGGAGAGATGCAGTTTCGCCTCCTATGATAGAGACGTTCGCCCTTCTGGCCCCCTCATTGAGGCCCTTGCCGATCTCCGAAAGGACACCCTCCGAGGGTCCGTGGGCGGCAAGATAATCGACGAACGAAAGTGGTTCGGCCCCCACGCATATCATATCGTTGACGTTCATGGCCATACAATCGATACCGACCGTATCCCACTTCCCCATCTCCTCGGCTATGAGCATCTTGGAACCGACCCCGTCCGTGCAGAGGGAGAGGTATCGGTCTCCGAAGTCTATCAATCCCGTGAAATGGGCCCCTATGTCCACCGGTCTGCCGATCCCCTTCCTTTGGAAGGTAAGGGAATCTATAAGGGACCTGATCGCCCTGCCCTCTGCAGAGACATCCACTCCCGAACCGGCATAGGTCAGGCCCTTCCTTGCTTTTGCACCGCTCCTAATCTCACCCATATCAAGCACCTCATGCTGTGAGTATCCTGCACCCCTTATCCGTAACATGTACAGTGTGCTCCCATTGGGCGACCATGCCGCCGGAGGTCTCCCTGAGGATAGGATAGGCATAGACGGACCCGGACCTCACCAGACCGTTCAGGGCCGATTCGCAGGAAGGATGACTCTTCTCCAGCCATCTCTCGGAGAAAGGTAGCTTGGGGTACCCTTCCTGCACAGTACGTGAGACCTTTTCAAGCTCTTCTTTCAACTTTGACCTGGGTCTGACGAAGCGGAAGATGTTCGACCTTTTATACGAAACCACCTCGCCAACCCCGGTCGTGGAGAAAGGTTCTATGGCCAGGATCGTACCGCTCGGAAGGAACTCGTTCCCCCTGTCGTCATAGCTCGGAACCGATATTCCGGCATGCAAATTGTACCTCTCTATGGAATGGCCGGTCAGATTGACTATGGGCCTGAACCCCATGGAGTTCATGGTCCTCTCGACGATCGAACCAATGGAAGAGAGCGATATTCCGCCCCTGATGAGCTCCAGGGCGGACTCAAGGGCCCTCTTGGAAGCTAGCGAGAGCTGTCTGTAGGTGTCGGAACCCACCTCCACCGTTCTGGCCGTATCGCCTATACACCCGTCCAGATGGACGCCGACATCGATCTTCACCAGGTCACCGTAGCGGAACTTCGTCCTCTCATTTGGCCTTGGTGTGTAATGGGCCGCTATATCGTTAACGGCAATATTGACCGGGAAGCCTATCGATGCTCCCTTTTCGATAATGAAGTCCTCGACGGCCTCGGCCACCTCAAGATAGGTGACAGATTCGGCTATCATCTTAGCCCCGAGGTCCCTGGCCTTGGAGGCTAGCTCCCCCGCGGTCACCCAGTTCCTGAGCTCAGCTTCCTCCATCGGGGACCCCCATAATCTCAATGGTCTTAATCCTTCCCTCCCTTACGATGACGACCTTCTCCCCCGTCAGGTCGATTATGGTCGATGGAACGGTATCTGGCTCCATATCATCCTCCAACATCAACGCGACCGAATCCCCGAATTGCCCCCGAGCCTCGTCAGCGGTCCTGACAGGGTCCTTCCCATGCAGGTTCGCGCTCGTCATGACCATAGGTCCTACCCTGGCGCACAAAGGTCGGTAGAGCGGGTGTTCGGGGACCCTGACCGCGATGGTGCCGTCCCGGACCAACCCTTCCGGGAGGTCCGATCTTGCCCTGATGACTATCGTCAACGGGCCGGGCAAGAACCTTTCTATGATACCACTGTGCCCCATGGGATAGCGGCCTATCGAACCTATCTGTTCTTTTCTCGGCACGGTTACAGGCAGGGTCATTTCAAGAGGCCTGCCCTTGATGCTGAATATCCTTGCAATGCATTCTCTGTCATCATAGGGGCAGGCCAGTCCGTACAGCGTCTCTGTCGGCAAGATCACCGGCTCATGCCTTTCGAATGCCCTCGCTATCTCATCGATGATACTTACCAGGTTTCCCTCTGATAGCGGCAGGACCCTCATCAAGGGTGATTCGAAAACCCCTTATTAAATTGGAGGGTATACCCGCATAGAACGGCTCATTTCATCTGGCCTGACTCGACCACCAAGGACAGCTCCTCAAGGGATAGCTTCTCGCCCCTCTTGAACTTCTCCACTGCCTCCGCCTGCTTCCTTGAGATGTCCGACTGCCTCCGCTCGTTCGGGGACTTCTTGAACTCGGCGTTCCACTGGTCTATCTCCCTGTAAAGTCCCTGTATCTCCCTGCGCTTGTCATACCATTTCTTTCGCAAGAGGGATATCTCCTTCTGTCCGTCCAGGAACGCCCTGTGCTCCTTCTGGGACAGCTCCCGGACCTCATCCCGCCTTGACCAGATCTCCTTGGCGTTCATGAGACCCTCGTGCGAGAGGTTCTTCATATCGCCTATACGGCCCTCGATCTCGGCAAGGAACTGATTGTACCTGGCAAGGTCCTCCTCCTTGACCCTGATGATCTCTTTATGGACCTTGTCGGCTTCGAGCTTGACAAGTAACCTGTCCCTGAGCTCGAAGAGGAAATCGAACATGTAGAGCTCGTTCTTGAGGGAGAGGTCCGAGGCGAGCAGGTCCTGCCTTGTGGATGCGAGGTTCGCCAGCAGTCTCTCCATCGTCCCCCGGCTCGCTGCGTTGTACGAGTCCCTTATCTTCCTCAGCTCACCTATCCTGTGGAGGTAGGGCTGCATCTCCCGGAAGATCCGTCTCCTCTCATCATTCGTGCCCGAGATGCTCTCCCAGGCCTCCTTGCGCTTCTCTAGGATCTCCCTGGGCTTCGAAGAGAGCTCCCTGACCTGGAGGTTCAGCTGGTCCCTGCGCTCCCTTGTTGCCTCGACGTCCCTGATCTTGTTCTGGACCTTGAGGTTGAGTATATCCTCCTCTTCCCTCAGTTCGGATATCCTATCCCTTATCTCCCTTATCTTCTGGGCTATCTCAAAGTTCTGCATCAGGCCCCACCTCCGGTCTGGTCCCCGGCTGGAGGAGCATCCGGCACCACGGGGACCGGCACTTCGACGGTGTCCTTGGGAGCGCCTTCTTCGGGTGTGTCCGCCGCCTGGACAGTGGTGGTGTCCTGAGATTGTCCAGAGGCCACATCATCGGCCTCAGCTGAGCCTACCTTCTTTCGAGGCCTTCCCCTGGGTCTACGGCCCTTCGGGCTTTGTTCACCCATCTCGACACCTGCTGCCGTACCTTTGGGAGCGGAGGCCTGTTGTTCGGGAACCTTCTGGTCCCCTTCCTGCCCCGTGTCGGCGGACCTCTCGCCCATCCTTGATAGAAGGT
>JBFYMY010000333.1:0-9560 GCA_041304645.1 Thermoplasmatales archaeon | reverse complement strand
GTCACCCTCATGGTCCGAGACGCTGTTGGAAACTCAGGCTCGGACAATGCCACCATTACGGTCCTACAGAAAGAAATTCCTCCCGATGATGATAACGGAGAGACAGGACCGAGATACGGGTATTTGATTGTCTCCCTTCTGCTCCTCATTATCATAACCTGCTCATTGGTCTTTTTCCTTATCATCAGGAAAAGAAGGGGAAGTCAGGACCAGGACCTTGAACGATACGATACTGCTGAATGATGCGGTTTTAAGAATTCGGTGAGAACGAGTAGATATCTGTGGGTTAGATGACATTTTTTTCATAGATGTTCAAATAGGATCTATTAAACCACTGAGAGAACATCAGCTTTAAATAAAAACTGTTTCTTTCCTCGGCCTCCGGTGGTGGTCCTCAGATGAGGACGAGACAACCAATAGTATCGGTCCTTGGTCATGTTGACCACGGCAAGACGACATTCCTTGACATGATCAGAGGGACCTCTGTCGTCCAGCATGAGGCTGGCAGGATCACCCAGCACATAGGTGCGACGGAAGTACCCCTCGATGCCATCCATAAGGTCTGCGGTGGCCTCACCCAGGGCAGGAACTTCTCCATACCCGGGCTCCTGTTCATAGACACGCCCGGTCACGAATCGTTCACTACGCTTAGGGCCAGGGGGGGCTCTTTGGCGGACCTGGCTATACTGATAGTGGATGTCAGGGAGGGGATAATGCCCCAAACGCTCGAGTCCATAAACATACTGAAACAGTACCGGACCCCCTTCATCATAGGATTGAACAAGATAGACAGGATCAACGGTTGGAAGGTGGTCAGGGACCAGTCGTTCCTGCTTAACCTTCGAGAGCAGGATGAGGCGCTCGTTCAGGAGCTGGATAACAGGATATACGACCTCATGGGCGTTCTGTCGGCTCACGGTTTCAACGCAGAAAGGTACGACAGGGTCAGTGATTTCACCAAGACCATAGGGATCGTTCCCATGTCGGCCGTGAACGGGCTCGGTATCCAGGACGCCCTGATGCTGTTGGTGGGTCTTGCCCAGAGGTTCCTCGAGGAGCAGTTGTCCACCGAGGACGGGCCGGCAGAGGGGACCATCCTTGAGGTCAAGGAGGAGAAGGGGCTCGGGACGACCATGGATGTGATAATCTTCTCGGGGGTCATAAACAGGGAGGATACCATAGTCGTCGGTACCAGGGGCGAACCGATGGTGCTTAAGGTCAAGTCCCTCTTGAAGCCAAAACCGCTGGATGAGATAAGGGACCCCAGGGACAAGTTCGACAAGGTCGAGACCGTAAATGCCGCCGCAGGGGTGAAGGTCCTTGCTAGGAATGCCGATGGCGTCATTGCCGGGGCACCGCTCAGGGTCGCAACCCCATATACGTTGGAAGCGGTGATCGAAGAGATAAGGGAACTGACCCAGGTGAATATTGAGACCGACCCCGAAGGCATCCTGATCAAGGCCGATGCCATAGGTTCGCTCGAGGCCATGTTCCACCTCCTTAGACAGAAGGAGATCAAGGTGATGAGGTCCGAGGTTGGCGACATCTCGGAGAGGGATGTCAAGGACTCAGGGTCCCTCGAAGACCCTCTGAGGAAGGTGATCCTTGCATTCAATGTCAAGACCCTCCCCGGCGTCGATGAGCTGGCATCCTCGAGCGGCGTCAGGTTGATCATGAACAATGTGATATACAAGATAATAGAGGACCATGAGGAATGGGTGCGTATGAGAAAGGAGGAACTGGACAATGACAGGAGGAGCGAATACGCCCATCCTGCAAAGTTCCTCTTCCTCAGGGACCATGTCTTCAGGGTCTCCAAGCCCGCCGTGGTCGGGGTCAGGGTCCTGGCTGGAAGGATAAGGAGCGGCCAGGGCGTCATGAGGGATGACGGGAAGGTCGTTGGGAAGATATCCTCCATGCAACTGGACAAGAGGACGATCAAAGAGGCAAAGATGGGTGACGAGGTCGCAATGGCCATAGACGGCCCCATGGTCGGCCGCCATCTCTGGGAGGATGACGTGCTCTACATAGATATCCCGGAGAACAGGGTCCCTACCCTTGAGAAGCTTGACCTCTCCATGGAGGAGAGGGAGACCCTGGACCATATCATAGGCGTACACCGGAAGGAAAGGCCGACCTGGGGGATGGGCTGAAACGGTCATGGTTATTAATATCGAACCGGTTATAACAGGGACCTAAGCGGGGTGTCAGGATGGCGGATTGCGAGAGATGCGGTAGGAAGGGCAGGCTAACGCTTGTTGAGATGGCTGGGGCCAGGCTTTACGTTTGCCAGGACTGCGGCAAGCAAGGGAAGCCGGTCCAGGAGCCCAGGCCGATAGTCCCGGCCTACAGCCCGAAGACATCTTCCAGGGCTCCCGTTCCCAAACCCGATGCACTGACGAACAGGGAGCTGGAACTTGCCGATGATTTCAATGTTAGGATCCAGAGGGCAAGGGAGAGGAAGGGATGGTCCAGGGAGGACCTTGGCAAGAAGATGAACGAACGGGTCTCCATAATAAGCAAGCTGGAGAACGGCGAGATGAGGCCCTCTGACGACCTGATCAGGAAGCTCGAGCGGACACTTGAGATCAAGTTGATGGAGCCAGTCTCCGACGTCAGGGTGCAGGGCTCATCCGCTTCCCAGGGGTTGACGCTGGGCGACCTCATAACAAGGAAGAGGGCATAGGGGCATCAGACATGCGTCCTAAAGACGGTCCGACCGCAGCTGCCGGTCCGGGGATGCCGCCCGGAGATGGCCCGGAGCTCGTGAGCGTGGTCGTAACCGTCAAGAACGAGATCAAGAACATAAGGCATCTCTTGGACTCCCTTGTGACCCAGGAAGGCCCCATGGAAGTGCTTGTCGTCGATGCGGCATCGACGGACGGGACCTACGAGGTTTTGAAGGATTACGAACGAAAATGGCCTTTCATCAGACCCTTCAGGTACGCCGCCCAGAGGGGGGAGAGCAGGAATATGGGCATCAAGGAGGCAAAGGGCGGCATCATAGCCTTCATCGACGGCGACTGCATAGCCAATCCGTTCTGGGCCAGGGAGATAAGGAAAGCCCTCTCGGTCGCGGACATAGTAGGGGGTACGACCATCCCCATGGGTTACGAGGCGTTCCAGTCATTGGGGCGGGTCGAGGTCTTTTACAAGGGAGTTGACATAACCTGGCCCTCGTGCAACCTCGCCTACAGGAAGAAGGTCCTTGATAGGATAGGGGGTTTTGACCCCCAGTTCATTACGGCGGAGGACATAGACCTCAACTTCAGGGCGGTCAACGCCGGTTATTTCATAGGGTTCGAATCGGACATGGTGGTCTATCACAAGGAGAGGTCCACGATCCTGGCCTTCTTCAAACAGGCTTTCTGGAACGGGTTCGGCCGTAAGCAGCTGACCATGAAGCACGGGTCCCTATGGGGCAGTTACGATCCCAGGAAGATGCTCGAGAGGCCAATAGGGGTTTGGTGGCTTATCAGAACGAGCATCGCGTTCCTTGGGTATTTCTCCTATCATATGGCGCATCCGAGGTACAAGGTGACCAGTGCCCGCGTCAAACGGACCCCTTCGAGTACCTGACAGCGGTCCTAATATCTTCCTGGAAATCGGGTATGAGCTTCCTGTTGTAGATGAGCCCCGCAGGATGGTATGTGGGCACAAGGTAGCTGGTAGTCGTGCTGTGCAATCTGAAGACCTTGCCCCTTACCTCGCCCACCTTCTTGTTCGGCAGATAGAACGTGTGTGAGAAGAGCTCGTAGGCCGAGTTCCCCATGGTCACGAGGACCACAGGCGAGATGGAGTCGAGCTGCATCAGGAGGTGCGGTGCGCAGCTGCGGACCTCTTCCCTTGTCGGTTCGCGGTTATCGGGAGGCCTGCATTTTATTATCGAGGTGATGAAAAGGTCCTCCCTCTTCAGGCCCTCTGCTCCCAGCAGCTCTGTCAGGAGCTTCCCGGACCGGCCGATGAAAGGTCTTCCGGTCTCGTCCTCCTTCTCGCCCGGGGCCTCTCCCACTAGCATTATGAGGGCATGCTGGGGACCTTCCCCGGGGACCGCATTGGTCCTGAGAGGGGCAAGGCCGCATCTGGTGCAGGACCTTATCCTTGCGGCTATCTCCTTAAGCAGAGGCTCCGCCCTGGTATCCATGCAGGGTCCGATACTCCATCTTCCTTCAAATTAATTCCGCTTGTCATCCCTCATTTTAGGTGACCATGACCTAGCGAAGGGGCCGGTCCTATCTGTTCGAGCGCCTCCTGTGCGGACCTTCTGTCGGTCTCGACATTGGAGTATTCGAGCATCCTCCGAAGTGGCTCGGCTGCGCTGGGGTCCTTTGTAGCGCCTATCAGCCTGATGAGGGCCGGCCTGTTCCCCTGAGGCACCCTGAAGAGCAGGTCAAGAAGGGGGGCAGTGGACCTGCTGTCCATGAAGGGGGAAATTACGGACCCGAGCCGTTCCGATCCGCTGACAGAGCAGGTCATCATTCTGGTCAGGGCCGGTCGGACGAACCTCTGATGGAAGCGGTCTCCGGCCCCACCCCCCATTATCACCCTTCCGGCTCTGGTCCTGAACCTTTCCGGTGTCTCCTGGGCCCCGTCCGGGCCGAGAGCAAGGTCCTCCATGAGCCCTTCGAGGTACGGGTTGTGGAGGACCTCCCTGCAGACCCTCTGCAGCTCTCCGGACGCAATGGCGGCAGAGAGGAGCTGGTCTTCAAGCTCGAACAATGAGAATAGGAGGGAGGCCAGGTCTTTGTGGTCAGACCTGCCCGCCATGGGTTGCCTCTGTGTTCCTTTGAGCGGAGCGAACAGTACCTCCATCGCATCATCCTCGGGAACGGACGCATATGAGGCCCCCATGAACTTCCTGAGCGCCTCTTCGGGGGAGATGTCACCCGGATGCGTCTGTGGTGCCCTGTCCGTGACCAGCTCTCCCATGGTCCCTGTATCGGATAATGCGGTCACATGGAGGAAGAGCGGGAAGAGCAGGTCCGACCGCATGACCGCTCCTGTCCCGCTCAAGGTCCCCCTCTGTGCCGATAGTGTCTCCTTTTCGGTCTGTAATATGAGCTCGGAGAGCGGTCTGAGCCCCTTCAGGACCCTGTGTTCGGTCCTGAACCATAACAGACCGCTCCTGACCCTTGACCGTTCCACCTCAAGGAGGGTCGATGGGATTTCGGTCCCCTTTGGGATAACCCCCTTCCTCTCCAGCACATCGAGGTCGACCCCCTCCTCTTTCCATGTGCCTTCCCTTACCCTCCTTCCGGGCTCGAACCCCTCGAGCGGTTCCTTCTTCCTCATGTACAGCTGGTAGGATAGGAGCTCTTTGAGGAGGCGGTCGATGGGCTCCTCTTTCAGGCCCTCTGTCATGGTTCTTCCTCCATTGCGAAATGGTCAGGTATCAGATAGAGGAGGCCTTTGACCTCAGATGGAGGTGACCGGGGCGGCTGGACCTTCAATACGGTCTCCAGAGGCGTCTGTCCGTCCGCACGGAAGGTGCCCATGTCCAAGAGCTCCCCCCTCCTCTCGGACCGGGGGGATATGAGCTGCCATGAGCGGCCCGGGAGGTGGAGGTAGGCCCTGATATCCAGGGGGGGGCTCCCCGGTTCGAGCTCAAGGTGAAGCTTTCTTTCCCAGGTCGTCCCGCCCGTCCCGGACATCGTCAGCGAGCCGGGGACGCCCTTGAGCCCGCGCATGGACGCAACGGTCCATCTTCGGACCATGTTCCTCATACAGGCATCGAACCTGTTAAGGGCCGTTCTCTCGAGTTCGCTTAGCCTATTTGGGACCTCAAGCAGCCCGCTTATCCCGTGCTTGACCATCCTCTGCCTCTCGGCCCTCAGGTCCTCCCATGCATTGACCGCGGGGTCGTCCCAGGCCGTGAGGACCTCGAGCTTGACCAGTCTTTCAAGGACCAATGAGATGATAAGGTCCACAGCTGCCTGTCTGATCGGTGCGCTATCCTTTGCGTCGTTGAGGATCTGGAGGGAGCTTGAGCATCTTTCCGATATCATCCGCAAGGCTTTGACGACCTCACGCCTTCCAGGCCTTGCACCGGAGGTCCTAAGACCGCTCACCGACCTTTCCAGCAGTGCCCTCAGGGCTTCCGTGATATACGGTGCCGTCATATCGTCCCTTGACTTCGAGAACAGGGATGCAAGTATGCTCCGCATCCCCTTGAGTTCGTCATCATAGACCCCATCAGCACCCTTTGCAATCGCCTGGGACCGACCCCAACGAAGGGCCGCACCGGTCCATCCCTCTGACGATTCCCTTGGCTTTTCTTTGTCTTCAGGGGCAGCTGCAGGTCCCTCAATGGAAGTAAGGAGCCGCTTCTGCCGTGCGGATCGTTCAACGAGCGACCTGAACATCCCTGGCCCAAGGAAAGCCTTCCTGGTACAGTGGAGGACGTAGAGGCCCCGGGCCTCCTCCCTGTCCCGAGGCGGGTCGTTCTCCCTCCCCAGGACATCGTCCCCGAGGGCGATGAGGTTCCTGCCCGTATTGAGCGTCCACACAGTAAGCTCACCGGTCGTTCCCTTGTGGACCGGTAACTCCCCCGGAAGCAGAAGTCCGCCAAGAGGTCCCTTTCTGCGTTCGGTGAGGTCTAGAGGTGTCCTGATGAGGAGCTCCATCTGCGAGCTCCTTTCCATGATAAGGAACCTCGGCCGGACCTCCCTCAGGAGGGTCCTGTCGCCAGATTGCAATTCGAGCTCGCAGGGGATGTCCCCCCCAGGTGTATCATGTCCCGGAACGAAGAGGGACCTGGAGAGGCCTGAAGGGTCCAGTGGTGGCATCTCTATCACCACTGGGTCTGTCCTTCCGATGCGCAGGACCGGTCTGATGACGTCTTCTATCGTACCCAGGACATGGCATTCCAGGGTTATTGTCGCGGTCCCTCCAGGAAGGACAGAGGCCGGGCGGGCCTCGAACAGCTTTATCATGACACCCGATGAAATTTCCTCTTGTTTTACTGCATCAGTAATATCTCTATCGGCCTCTACCCTGAACATGTCCCGAAGCGTGGTCCTGTCCTTAATGCCGCCATGGATCACCGTGGCATCCAATGAATAAACGCCTTCCCTGAGCCTCTCCTCAGGTACAAGTTCAATGATTATCCTGAGCTCGTCCTTCAGCGTGAGGTCCTTATGTGTCGGGCCCTTGAGAGGGACCTTCGAACCGGAGCCGTCGAGAAGTTCCAGTTCCAGTTCGCACCTTGACCTATCGCTGCCGTGCCTGGACAGCACTAGCTCGGCCGACCCCCCATTGACCGGGTCAAGGAGCGTTCCGCTTTCGGTCGTCGAAACGCGGATGACCGGGGGCAGGACGGTGAGCTCTTCAACGGCCTTTCCGAGCGTTGCCCCGAAATCCCCCTCCTTGAGAACGATCTCAATGGTGGTCGGACCCGGGGGACCTGTAAACACCATGGGAATGGGGACATGGACAATAGAAATCCCGGAGGTTCGCTGGACCGCCTTCAATGGGCTCTCGGTCAGGGTGATCCCGTTCGCTGCGGTAGGTTCCAGCTCCAGCGCGGCACCCAAACCTTCAGGGAGCTCCAGTTCCAGCTCGAACCGGAGCACATCGCCGCAACGGAGCGGAGCGGAGGGAGTAGAGAGCCTCATGGGGATGTTGGTACCTATCTTCAAACCCCTGGCCGTCAGTTCCAGATACCTTTTCTCCATCATCCCCATCAGACCTTCAGTTCCCTATGTAGATGCCGGTCAGTACCTTCCTGATGGTCGATATCGCGGAGAGCGGGGCCAGGTAGCTCGTCCTGGGATTGGTCGTGGAGGGGAGGTTCTGCATGAGGACCGTCATCATGCCGAAGCGGCCCTTGACCTCCACCCTGTGCTGGTTCCTGGAAACAGATGGGTCCACTATCACCCTGACCAACGTCCTGTCGAAACCTATGCCTGCAAGGGAGACCGCAGCGGCCACATTGACGTTCTTGGGGAACTTGGAGACCGCATCCCTTGCAGGGCCCTCGAAGAGGACCACGGGCTCGGTGATGTTCTTCAGGTCCTTTGCCCTGTCGTGGAGCGACGGGTCCATCGATAGGCCTTCGGGGGGCTTCGTCACAGTAAGGGTTATTGATTCTATCTCAGCGATGGACGCGGACCCTATCCCGTCCACGCCCGCTATCGCTCCCGAGGGGACGAAGATGCGGACCCCTCTCTCCTTGGCCTTTGCCCTCATACCGTTCCAGAGAGCATCGTCAACCAGGGCTCCGACCGACAGCACCATCACGTCCTTGCCCATGTCAAGGGCCTTGGGGAGGACCTCCCTTACTGCCTGCTGGGAGGCGGCCTCTACGACAAGGTCGGTATGGGAGATGAGACCTGAGATATCGCCGGGGGGAAAGGGTCTGGCCTTCTTCAGGGTGGAGCACAGCTTCAAGGTGGCATCGTAGTTGGTGTCAAGGAGCCCTATGGATGAGACCTCGTCCATGAGCTCAAGGGCCGATGCTATGGTCGTGCCTATGAACCCGCAGCCGATGATACCTATGCGCATTGGACCACCGTCGGTGCCAGATGGGGCAAGGGGTAGTATGGATAAAAGGGCTTTCATTGAATGTCAGTCTCCCTTCGAGACAGCTAGAGCTTTTTCTATGAGGTCTATAGCTTCATCCAGGTCCAAAGAGATGTCAATGCTCTTCAGTATCTCCCTGTCCAGGGTGATGAGGTGCGAACCCGTCTTCGATGCCGAGCTGACATGGACGGCATCATAGAAGGTCAACATATGCTCCTTGGATATTTCCATGGCACCGAGGAGGACGTCGTTGTTAAGCGGGACCTCTCTTAGGTCCATCTCGAGAAGCTTTTCCATGTATGCACTAGCGTCCAGGCCCGTTCCTCTGGTGAACTGGACGAGGCAGTTCCCGACCTCGCAGTTGACCAGTGGTGAGATGGCCAGCGATATCTGGGCCTCACGGCAGAGCGTAAAGAGCCTAACTGCATTCTCCGATTGCTCCTCCTGATGGAAGAGAGGGACTATGACCGATGAATCCAGGACGAACATCATCTTGAGTCCCTATCCCTGCGGATGAGCTCGGCCCCGGTTTTCCCTTTGGTCTTGATCCTGTTCTTACTGAACCATTCCACGGAGCCCATGGAGCGCTCCAACCTAAGATGGACATCGAGGACCTCGGAAAGGTATGTCCCGGGAGACCTGCCCTTCCGTTTGATGGCCTCCACGGCTTCGTCATCGAGCCTTATCGAAACGACAGTTGACATGTAAACACCATGTAAACATAAGGCCTCTTTTTATTTATATGTATTCTCGTGGATAGGACAGATGAATGTCATTAATAGATAAGATGAACTGCTCGCTCCGCCTACTTGCGGGTCCTGAAACAGTTTAAATATCTTTTTCGCTTGAGCGATAGGGTGGTGACAACAGATGGGGTTCTTCGCAAGACGGAAAGCAAAGAGGCTCTTTGAGGAGGGTTTCGCCTACCACAAGATGGGTGACCTCTCAAAGGCAGAGCACCTCTATGTCCAGGCGCTGTCCTTCGACCCCAACAACGCCGAGATACACATCAACTACGGTGACCTCCTCAGGAAGAAGGG
>JBFYMY010000332.1:0-4056 GCA_041304645.1 Thermoplasmatales archaeon | reverse complement strand
CGCCTTCGAGCGGTATCTTCAGGCTGTCCAGAGCCCTCTTCATCCCGCACGGTTTCCTGTTGAACCTATCAGCAAAGAGCTGTTTGAGATTGATATGCTCCCTCATCTGGGGAGGCTCTATCATACCATGCCTCTTAAGGTCCATCCGGAGCTGTTTCATGTCGTATGCCCCCCAGGAGCACAATACGACCTCTCCCTCCCCTATCCAATCCAAAAAGGCCCCGAATGCCTGAGGGAACAGAGGTGCCGTATCAACATCCTCCTGCCTGATGTTGGTCAGCTCCTTGCAGAAATCGCTGAGCTTTGTCTCATTGAGAGGTCTGACGAACGTATCGAAGGTGGAAATGACATCGAAAGTAACAGGATCTAGCCTGGCAGCACCTATCTCTATGATCTCCATCCTTTCTGCATCTCTCCGGTCCTGCCAGCATGTGGCTTCAAGGTCGAAGACTATGTGGACCAATCAAGCGACCTCCCAATATCCGCCCCTACATGACCTTGCCATCATCCGGACCTATTCGGACCGTGACCAAAACCGATCTTTGTGTTCTACTATGTTCAGCTATCACTAAAAGGAGAAGGTCATCGAAGGATCGGTCCGATCCTTTCTGTACCATCCTCCACTTTTCTATGGAATTCGATCCTGTTATTCCTCTCTCTGAAGGTAATATCGAATCTGGAGAAGATGAAATCCCTTCCAAGGAGCTCATACTTCAAATTCGAATCATCCAGTATCTGGACCCGGGTTTGGAACCTATATGCTTCCCTACCCCTCTGTAGGACCATCATTATCATGGATAGCCTAACTGGAATATTGTTCCCGCCTATGCCATTGGTATAACTTGTCTGCAATTCACTAAGGTCTATGTTCAATAGACTGGCCGTGGACTCCGAAATTGTGGTAATGTCCGCACCCGAGTCCACCAACATACCCTTACCCAATCCTTTGTAAGGATCGTTCACATCATCTGTGATATTGAACAGAATGACCGGAATGATGGGTTTTGGAAAACCGGTCATTGCAGCTGAAGTGTATTCAAAAGATAATACCATTCGGACCACTCTAAATATATGGTATCCCCTTTCGATCGGGGACCTTGACTATGAATGGTAGCTTACCAGGGTACTTTGACCTGACTTCCTTTACAAGTATCACTTCATCTTTATTATGTCCTACGACGATACCGTTTATCAGAGCTATGAACTCGTCCTCGTAAGGACCGAAATTCATGGTGACCAGGGAATCGTAGCTTCGATCCATGGATGTAATGGTGGTATCATCTGCCAAATGGACATCTCCTTAAAGGGGTGGGTGTTTTTTTCTGTTGTTCATAGGCTCCGTGAAATATAATTGTTATGGTTATCATTATCTGGCCTAGAACAGCTTTAATCTTTACTTGATCGCGTGAGCATCGCTTATGGACCATATTTCGAGTACGAGACCATGGTCTCACTTCGCTATCATCTGGACCAATCTTTCCTTGAACCTGTTTATTCCGTGGAGCATGAGTCCCGTGAAGATGAAGAAACTGCCCAGTATACCCAGGAAGGTTATGACGAACATAGAGCCTATGGGGAGGAGTCCGGTGCTCACATTGAAGCTTGCTGTGGAATATAGAACCACAGGGAGTATGAGGAAGATGAGGAACACGCCCACAGACCCGAAGAACCTGAGCGGGAACCGCTCCCTAACGAGCCTGAGGGTATGGGTCAGAACTTTCACTCCGTGGGAGATGGGCCTCTCGCTCGACCCCTTGACCCCAACGTACCTGACCTCTATGGGGACCTCTAGTATCCTGAACCTGCTCTCCTTGGCATCGAAGAGTATCTCCATGGAGGCATCCATCCTGTCGGATGTGACCCTTATGGAATCCAGTGCATCCTTTGAGTAGGCCCTGAACCCGCTCTGAGAGTCCGTCAATGCCATGTTCGCTCCCAGGTTGAACACCTGCGTTATCGTCTGTATCCCGAGCATCCTGTAGAAGGGGACCTTGTGGAGGGCGGACCTGGATTTGAACCGTGATCCTATGACCACATCTGCCTCCTTGGCGATAATTGGCCCTGTCAGCTCGGGAATTGACCCGGGGTCATGCTGCCCGTCCGCATCCAGTATCACAAGGCAGTCGGCCTTCTCCCTCTTTGCTATAAGGAAGCTCGTCCTGACCGCACCGCCATATCCTAAGTTCGTCTCGTGGCTTACGACCTGGGCCCCGGCCCTCCGCGCTATCCCCTCGGTCCTGTCCCTGGAACAGTCGTTGACCACATAGACGTAATTCGAGTGCTCCCTGCATCGGAGCACCATCGTTCCTATGGTGTCCTCCTCGTTGTAGGCAGGCATGCAGATGATGACCCTCACCATCTGAAGTCCTCCGAGGCGGATTCCCATTTCTTCATCGCCCTGACCCTCTCCTCGACCACGTTCATGGCATTGAGCATCAATCCCGCCACGAGCATGAAACCTCCTATCATTATTAGCAGCGCGGCACCGAAGGCCGTCGGGTAGTAGAGGTTCTGGTTCTTGTAGAAGTAATCGACAGTGTAGAACCCTGTGGCCATGGCACCCAGGATCGAGATGAGCCCCAGGCCCCCATAGAACTTCATTGGATGGTTCCGTCTCAGGTTCCTCATGATGGTGTGGGGATTGAAGCCTTGTCTGCCCCTATCCTTCATCTTAGACCTCTTCTTCACTATCTCCTTGTACATGTTCTTCCTGTAATCGTTCGAGGAGAGCATCCTCTCTATGAACGCATCAAGGTCGGTCTTGGATACGTTCATGATCCCAAGGTTCTTCCTGTCAAGGGCTAGACAGCCTATCTTGCCGTTCTCGTTCCTGGGATTTATCCAGCCGCCAGCGAAGTTGGGACCTTGGATGATGGCGGCCCTGACGAGACTTATCGCATCGTCAGCATCGTTCTCTCCGGAGAGGTCAAGGAAGATATTGACATCGCGGTCCGACCCAATGGCATCCCCCAGGGCCTTCCCCATGAGGACGTCCAGATCCTGGACCTTGGAATATTTCTTGACCTCGGCCCCGGACCTAAGTGCCACCGAGCTGGAATCATCGGTCGAACCATTGTCTATGAAAACGATCCTGACGTTCTCCTGCCCTTCGAGCTCGAGCCTCACCTTGAAGATGGTGGATGCAAGGATGCCGGAGACGTTATTCCCGATTATGGCCAGATAGACCCCGTTCGACATCATCCATCACTTTTTTCGCTCTAAAGGGCTACTTCCTGCCGTTGCCAAGGACCCTTACGGTGTAACCGGCGTTCCTCCACCGGTCATGGTCCAGGACGTTCCTGGTGTCCAGGAGGAACTTCCTCCTGGGCGAGAGCTCGTCAACATCGAGCTCTTTGAAGGAATCATGGTCAGTTATCAGGACAAGGGCGTCAGAACCCTTCACGGCCTTTCTGATATCGGGTTCGTTGTCAGGTACCCCCTTGACGAACGGGTCGTGCAGCTTGACCGTGAACCCCTCGTTCTCGGCAACCTTCTGGACCTTGAAGGCCGGGCTCTCCCTGGCATCGTCCACATTGCCCTTGTAGGCAAGCCCCAGAAGCGTTACGACAGGGGAATGGACACCGGAGAGCATCTCCTTGATATGCCTGACCACATGGGCGGACATGAGGTCGTTCACCTCCCTGGCCAGGGGGATCATCTTGGTCCTTGGGGATTTGGCGACCATGAAGAGCGGGTCTATTGCTATGCAATGACCCCCTACGCCCGGACCGGGCCTGAGGATATCGACCCTGGGATGCTTGTTCGCCAGCTCCCTTGCCTCCCAGACGTTGATACCAATATCCTCGCTTATGAGCGCGAACTCGTTCGCTATGGCGATGTTCACGTCCCTGAAGGTGTTCTCCATGAGCTTCACGAACTCGGCCGTGGTCTCATCGGTCTCGAAGAGCTGTCCCGTCACGAACGAGCCATAGATGCCCTTGACCTTCTTTGTGGATTCCTTGTCCAGACCGCCTATGATCCTGTCGTTCCCGGTCATCTCCGTGAGCGTCTTGCCGGGTATTGCCCTCTCCGGGCAGTGGGCATAGAGGACCTTCT
>JBFYMY010000331.1:0-5456 GCA_041304645.1 Thermoplasmatales archaeon | reverse complement strand
CAACCATCCCGCTTGAAGGCGGGCGATGTTCTCCGAGAACTCGTAGGTCTTTGATTCATGCTCGAACAGCGTCCTACCGAATGCCTTCCTCTTGACGGCATGTCCATACGCATGTTCGAAGTCACCAAGTGCAGCACCGAAGGCAAGGGAGGACACACCTATCCTGCCGTTGTTGAAGAGCTCCATCGTCTGGTAGAACCCCCTTCCTTTCTGACCTAGCAGGTTCTCAGATGGCACTTTGACATCCTCGAAGTTAAGGGTGCACAGGTGGGACCCCTTCCAGCCGTTCTTCTTCAAGCGGGTCCTGGTCAAACCCTTGGCATCTCCCGGCATTATGAACATGGAGACCCTCCTGTGCTGCTTCTCAGAGGTCGGCCCTGTCACGGCCGTGAAGATGATATCATCCGCAAAATCGGCGTTGGTGATGTAGGCCTTCATCCCGTTCACGAGATAGTGGTCCCCCTTCTGTTCTGCTGTCATCTTGATTGCCGATGCATCGGACCCCGCCGAGGGCTCCGTATTGGCAAAGGCGAAAAGCCTCTTACCTTCGATGCCGGGTCCGAGATACTCCTTCTTCTGTTCATTGCTCCCGAAGAGATGGAACGCCTCGTTCCCCAGATTCGCCTGAACGAAGGTGGCAATGCCTAGACCCCCTGAGAACTTGGAAAGCTCCCTGTAGAGATGGATGTTCTGGAGCCATGGGACCGGAACAATATCATCCCCGTCCCTTCTGAACCCCAGCATCATCTCGCTCCCGAATATCTCAAAGAGTTCCCTGGGGGTCGTATCATTCTCCCTCCACTCCGGGAACCTGGGGGCTATCCTCCCTTCTATCACCTGTCTTACCCGGTCCCTGAAGGACCTCTCCTCCATCGATAGTCCTAGATCCATATTTTCACCCCGTCCCTGACCCGGTAATCGCATAGATATCATTAACCGTTGAAATGTGATGGGAGCGATGCGGACTGGGACGAGGTATGCATACCATAATTATAAGTAACTGGATTTGATAGCACCTAAAGAGGTAGATAGTTTGCCCAGGGCCCCTGGTTCAAGGAACGATAAAAAGGATAAGAAAAGGAGACCGAATCAAGGGGACAGGACGCGCCGACCCCTGTTGAACCTGGGAAGGATCGATTATTTCAAGTACGATCTGAACGAGATAATCAACGGGGCTAAGATCGACGAAAACCTCGTCGGGTCATTCAAAGCTACCATCATAGCAAAATCATCGAAGATATCCATCCAGGCGGCGAAGGACTATCTGACCGAGGTCCAAGGCCGAGAGGGCATCACCAAGGAGACCTGTGAGAGGATCGGCAGGCTTCTTGACAGGTACACCATGTATCGTTGAACCTTCGGTCCCATCCTGCCTATGCCTTTTTGAAAACACCCTTCAACTTCTCGGCGACGAGCTCCATGTCCTCCCTCGTCCCCTTCTGAGCGTCGTTTATGGCATCCATGCCTAGCCTCTTGGAGATATCGGCCGATGTGCCGTCACCATACCCGAGAACGAGCTTCAGCCCGTCCTGAGCGACCCTGATGGCCGCCGTCCTGGAATACAACCTGCTCATGGTCTGCCAGCATTCCCTGTCGAACTTCACGGCCTTGGAGTATTCCGGTTCGACCGATTTCCTGCAGAACGCTGCGGCGGTCTCTCCGTACATGACAAGCTCCCCGAGCCTCATAAGGACATGCTGGTTCCTTGTGAGCTTCTGCTCCCTGCACATCTCGAACACCTCACCTACGGCCCTTAGGGCCATGGCCGCCGTTGAGGCGCCTACCTTGGGTTCCCGGGCTTGGAGCGCGTCCATGGCCTTGGCTAGGTCTGAGAAATAACCTCCCCTTGTCTTCAGGTGCTCCTGCCACCTGTCCCGGGCGATGGTCATCTCAAGGATCTCGCTGGTCCCCTCGTAGATGGTGGTTATCTTCACATCACGTTTTATCTTCTCTATCACCATCTCCTTCACATATCCATAACCGCCAAGCGCCTGTATGGACGCTTCGGCTGCGGCGTTCCCGGCCTCCGATGCGGACAATTTCGCAATTGCCCCCTCGGTCGCAAGGCTGTGGCTGTCCGACCCGTCCAGTCTGTGTGCTATCTCCTCGATATAGGCCCTTGAGGCCTCGAGCCTGACGGCATGGGGGACGATGAGCTTGTGCATGTAACCCTGTTTATCCGAGAGCGGTCCGCCTGCCTGGACCCTCCCCTGGGCGTAGCTGATGGCCCTCCCCAGAGCGTCCCAGCCTCCGCCCAGGCCAAAGGCCGCCACCATGAGCCTTGTGTTGCCGAACACGGCCTGGGCTTGCGTTAGACCCTGCCCTTCTTCCAGACCGACCAGGTTTTCAGCGGGAACATAGACACTATCCATGGAGAACGCCACGGTGTTCGATGCCCTTATCCCGTGCTTGTCCTCGGGATTGTTGAACTCCATTCCGGCAGTGCCCTTCTCAACTATGAACCAACCCACCGCCTTGGTGTCCCTGGCAAGTATCAGGTAGAGGTCGGCTATGCCACCGTTGGAGATCCACTGCTTGTTGCCCGATATCCTGTAACCCACTGTCTTGCCATCTTCGACAACCGGGACCGCGGTCGTCTTGAGCGATCCCAGATCGCTCCCCGCCTCCGCTTCGGTCGCTCCGTATGCGCACAGCAGGCATTCGTTGGCGACCCTTGTGAACCACTTCTGCTTCTGTTCGGGGGTCCCTCCGACCGCCAGAGGGTCCAGGCCAAGGAAGGTCGCAAAGACCGATGTCGCTATCCCCAGGTCTATGGCTGCAAGGAGTTCGCATACTTGGTACATATCGAAATTGCCGGCACCGATCCCTCCGAACTCTGGGGGTATTAGCAGCAGATGTATCCCGAGCTTGGTCGGGTCGTACATGTCCCTGACAGATTCCTTGGGTAGATGGCCCTCTCTGTCTATCTTCAAGAGAACATCCTGGGGGAAGTTCCTCCTGGCATACTCTTTGATGCTGCTTAACATCATTTCCCTCATGGACTCATCCATTCCGACCATCTATCGCACCTCTTTCGGGGGACTGTCAGGGACCAAGAACATTGACCGTCCCGGACCAGACACCTTCTTGAAGCAGTGAACAATTATATCTTTTTGCATAACTAAGGTTCGACGATAAGTGAAGGTTTGGTTCGAGAGGTCTTTGAAAATGACATCGAAAAGAAATAAATCGTTTGGCAACATTGGCTTGTCCCATGGACTTCGACCTAACCCCCGCTCAGACCTTGGCCCGGACGACCATCAGGGAGTTCGCCGACAAGGAGATCGTTCCAAAGGCCAGGACCATAGACGAGAACAGCGAGTACCCCTCTGACATCATAGCTAAGCTAGGAAAGCTTGGTTTCATGGGGATAATGGTCCCAAAGGAATATGGTGGGGGCGGCTTCGATACGGTCACGTATGCAATGGCTATAGAAGAGATATCCAAGGCATGCGCTTCGACCGGTGCCCTGGTAACCGTCCACAACTCCTTCTGTCCTTACATGATCTACAAATGGGGGACCGAACAGCAGAAGAAAGAATATCTCCCACGGCTTGCGAGCGGCGAGGTATATGGGGCATTCGCGGGGACCGAACCAGAAGCAGGGTCTGACCTGGGCTCCATGAGGACGACGGCCGATCTTAAGGGGGATGTATATGTCATCAATGGCAGCAAGACGTTCATAACCGGCGGGCCAAAGGCGGGCGTGGTTATAGTCTTCGCCGTCACGAACAAAGCCCTGGGGCCGAAGGGTATAACGGCATTCATCGTCGAGAGCTCCTACAAAGGCTTCAAGGTCGGGAACATACTGAACAAAATGGGTATCAATGGTTCACTGACCTCCGAGCTCATATTCGAGGACATGGAGGTCCCGAAGGGGAATATCCTGGGCAAGGAGGGGGACGGATTCAAGCTTGCTCTTGCGGCAATCGACGGGGGCAGGATCGGGATAGCCGCTCAGGCCGTTGGCATAGCCCAGGCGGCACTGGAGGCATCCGTATCCTATTCGAAGAAGAGGGTCCAGTTCGGGGCTCCGATAGCCAACCTCCAGGCCATCCAATGGATGCTCGCCGAGATGGCCACCAAGGTTGAGGCGGCCAGGCTTCTCACCTACAGGGCAGCCCTATTGAAGGACAATGGTGGCAGGTTCTCCAAAGAGGCGGCCATGGCAAAGCTCCTGGCCAGCGAATCCGCCGTTTGGTGCGCTCACAAGGCCGTTCAGGTCCACGGCGGCTACGGTTACATGAAGGACCATAATATCGAGAGGTACTACCGAGACGCTAGGATCACAGAGATCTACGAGGGGACCTCCGAAGTGCAGAAGCTGGTCATTGCCTCCAGCCTTTTAAGGTGATATCTCCGGTCCATCTACCATCAGATAGGTCCTTTATTGTGATCCTGGTCCTTGATAGCTTGCCTGTGGCGTTGCCTCCATAGGCTGCGCCGCCATTGGCTGTGCCGACATAGGCATCGCCGCTTCGGGCTGGACCGGAACCGCTCCGGCCGGAGCCGCAGGCAACGCCGCGCTCCCAGGTACCGTCCCAGGTAATGCCACTGGCCGTCCCTCGGATGCCGATCTCAACGCCGCTAACCGGTCCCTGCCTCCCGCCAACATCCGGTCCTCCATCATCCTCGACTCCTGCTGCGCCTCCCTTACCTCGTCATCACGCAACTTCGAACGGACCATCCCCGCATTCAACAGGATCAGGACCAGAACTACCACAAGGACGAACACACAGGCTATGACCAGACCTATCAGGAATATGTCCTGGGCCGCGCTCCTCTCATTCCCTACTGGTCTGTAAACAGGGAAATCAAGGGCGTTCGTCGGGTCATATCCACCAAGATACTCCTCGAAATCCGTATGTCCGTCACCATCATTGTCATTGCTCGACGTCAGTGTTGCCGTCCCATTCGCATAACGGGGCTTCAACAACCTATACAACTGCTCCCGTGGCACTCCCGAATGCTGCGTAGGATCATACATCCCATCCCCGTTCAACGAACTGTCCCACGAAAGATGATACGCATACTCCCAATAGTTCGGCATACCGTCACTGTCCGTATCTTCCAAGGATAACCACACCGGCACTATCCGCTCCTCCACAACTATCGTCACTGGCAACGAGACAACCTCGTTCAATCCATCCGTCACCTTCAACGTTATCTCATGCTCTCCGGGACCCAATGCCTCCTCAAAATGACGCTTGTCGGCCTGACCTGCACCTATCTCGTTCTCCTCCGTTGCGTTCCCGAACGTCACTTTGTCCACCCAAACAAACGTCAGAAGGTCACCATCCACATCTACGGTCTGACGGCCATCGAACTCGACCAGGTCACCCTCCAACACCACCAGACCCGACTCGGGCATCGTGATGACCGGCACCGGCAACGTATTGACCCAGATGTTGTAGGCCTCCGAATACGTATACCCGTTCCCTATCACATCCTTCGCC
>JBFYMY010000330.1:0-5390 GCA_041304645.1 Thermoplasmatales archaeon | reverse complement strand
TCCTTTGTTATCCCATCTATCATCATGAGGTCCTCGGGAATGGCCTCCCTGAGCTCGGCAACGTTCATGTACCCTGAATCCCGCAGCTTCTGTGCCATTCCAGCATCCACCCCGGGTATGTCCTCGAACCTCTCAGGACCTATTACTGCCACCGCGGCAGCGGTCTCACCGACCACTGGCTGCTGGGTCGTTCCCTCCGTTGGTCCTTCATCGCCCGGCTCCGGTAAGGTTTCAACCTTCGTCTCTGCTTTCGGTGCCGTAGAGGCCTCCTCCTTGGGGCCGCCGAATATCATTCCCTTTAGCTTATCGAAGACCGAGGGTTTCTTCTCAAGAGGCGTTCCCACCGGTTCAAGGACCTTATCCTTGCTCTCTTCGGTCGCTCCGGCGGCCGGCAGCTCTATGGATGGTTCCGGAGCGGGGGAGGCCTCTCCCTCCTTTGGGGCTTCTTCCGGGACCGCTTCAACGGTCACAATACCGGGAGGGACCTCGGCGGTATCGTTGGATCCGACCACTGGTGGGGTTCCGTTCTCCTTGACCTCGGCCGGTGCCGGTGCTTCCGTGGGTACAGGTGCGTCCTTAGGAGGTTCCTTTACCACTTCATCCTTGGCAGGGGAGAAGAACCTCTTCAATCCCTCAAGGAACTTGGAGAAGAACCCTTTCTGCTCCAAGGAGCCCTCTATCTTCGCCTCTTCCTTGGGGGACTCCTCGGCGGAGAGACCGGTGGCCTCCTCTATGATCGGTGTTGTCGGAGGAGGCTCGATGGTCACCGTTACCTCTTCCACGGGTTTGGCGGTCAATGTCTCCTTTGCATGCTCAATTATCACGAGCGCGAGCTTGGGCCCTACGCCCTTTACATTGACCAGCTCGTCCGGGTCGGCCTTTGATATCTTCTCGACCGAATCGAACCCTTTCTTTATCATATCCTTTGTAGCGCTGACCCTCAATCGGGGAACGTTCTCGAGGAGCGCCTTGACGGCCGAAAGCCTCTGTGATCGCTCCTCTTCCGTTTCGAACTCCCTCCTCTTCTCTCTAGCGAGGTAGATGAGCACGGAGGCCGTCTTCAGACCTACACCTTTGAACGAAAGGAAATAGTTCTCATCCCCCTCTGTAAGCTTGTTCCATCTGTCCAGACCCTGCTCGTAGAGGGAGTTTGCCAACCCCTCTTTGATGGCCCCATCCGATGTCAGGAACGCCACAAGCTCGGCCTTCCCCAGCTTCTTCTTCAGAGGGTCCACCCTGCGCTTTGCCCCTTTGGTCATGCTCATACCCACCGTGGCACCGGGAGAGGATATGCGATACCCTGTCCCGGTTTCCAAGCGACGGATTATATGGATGTGCCTATAATATCGTTTTGCACTCAGGGAAAGGTCCCTGCATGTGAACGAGTATCATATCGACCCGGTCTCGGCCAGGCCTTTCAGGTACAGAATGGCGGCCTCCCTTGAGAATGGGAAGGTCAGGACCTTCATGGTGAACTTCACTGCTTCCCCTTTGACATGGGGTGCGGGGGTCCCCAGATAGGCCGATTGCTTATCGAACCTGTAATGGAACACGTTCCCTTCGTCGAGCCTCTCGTCCGCTCCGTCAAGGAGAGCGGACCTGAGATGGTCCGATGCCAGAAGGACCTTGATGGCTGCCTTCACATCCCTCTCTCTGACAAGTTCGACCCTGAGCACGATGAAGGGGTTCTTGTGGAACCCTTCGGACCGGATGGCCTTCACGATACCGCTCATCTCGGACCCGGTCAGGTTCGAGAGGGCTTTGACGACCTTGACCTCATCCTCCGTGGCCTGGACGAAGGCCTCTAGGGTCAGGTGGCCTATCTTTGAGCCCATGGGTGGGTAAAAGGTCATAATGGATAGAAGCCTTTCCACGATAGGTGTGAGCTATGGAAATACCCTCAAGTCACCCCCGGTACGTATCCTTGATGACAAGGCACAAGCTCGTAGAGGGGTTCAGGAACGGACTGACAGCACCAGAAGGCCTCATCGCCCACGGCAGGGGGGAGGCACTGGACTATCTCTTAGGGGAGAGGACAACAGAATTCGCTGCAAGAGCTCAGAGGGCGGCCGCTGCAGCCCTTATCCTGGCCAAGAGACCTGTCATCTCGGTCAATGGCAACGTCGGGGCTCTTGTCCCGGAGGAGATATCAGGGCTTGGGAACGAGCTTGACTGCCCCGTAGAGGTCAATATTTTCCACAGGACCGAAGAGAGGGTGGCCAAGCTGTGTCAGGTCCTGAGGTCGTCAGGCTGCCGGAAGGTGCTCGGAGAGGACCCCGACGAGAGGCTCCCGTTCCTGGACCATCCCAGGGCCGTTTGCTGCAGCGGGGGGATATTCTCCGCTGATACGGTCCTGGTCCCCCTTGAGGACGGTGATAGGGCAGAGGTCCTGGTGAAGCTCGGCAAGAGGGTCATCACGATAGACCTCAATCCCCTGTCCAGGACCGCCAGGACTGCCCACATAACGATGATCAACAACATTGTAAGGGCCGTCCCGGAGCTCAAAGAAGAGGTGAAATCATTCAAGAACGGGCTCGAGAAAGGGGACCTGGATAAAAGCGAGCTGGAAACGGTCCTTGCCGATTTCTCGAACATAGAATGCCTGGACGGTTCGCTTTGCATCATCAGGAACGGACCTCTTTGATATCTTTCAGCGAATGGAACGGGGATGAGGGGCTTGAGCGATGGCAAATAATATCTACGAATTATGTCATCTGACAGGATGAACGGACATCCGTTAGAGGTGAAAGACATGGACAAATACAGATGCATTGCATGCGGTTACATCTATGATCCGACCAAGGGTGATGATGACGGCGGTATAAAGCCGGGAACATCCTTTGAGAAGCTCCCTGATTCCTGGACATGCCCGGTCTGCGGCGTTGGCAAGGACATGTTCGAGAAGGTCTGAAACAGGGTAAAGGACCAATGAAAAGGCTGTGATCGCATGGGTCTTTTGGGGGCCCACGTTGGCATCTCCGGTGGGCTTCATCTGAGCATTGGCAGGGCCAGGGACCTGAACCTTGAGAGCTTCCAGATCTTCTCCAGGAACCAGCGCAAGTGGAATGTCCCACCCCTCGAGAGCGGGGAGGTACAGCTCTTCAGGAAAGAGATGGAGGGCTCGGGACTGGCCCCACCCATCATCCACGCATCTTATCTGCTCAATATCTGTTCGCCCGAAGCTTCCATCTTCGATCGCTCGGTCTCCATGCTCTCGGACGAGCTCCTTCGGGCGGACCTGCTGGACGCCTCCGGGGTAGTGATCCATCCCGGGGCACATATGGGTGCTGGCCTGGAAGCTGGACTGATGAGAGGGGCTGAGGGCATCAAAAAGGCGCTCGAGCGCTACCTGGAGCACCCGGTCGGCGGCCGCCATACCCATAGGCCAACTCTGCTCTTGGAGACAACGGCAGGCCAAGGAACGGGGGTCGGCCATACGTTCGAGCAGCTAGCGGACCTGATGGAACTGTCGGGAATGAAGGAGCATATAGGGGTCTGCCTTGACACCTGCCACATCCATGCATCTGGATATGATATCTCGAGCGAGGAAGGATATCATGCTATGATGGATTCGCTCTCATCGGTCATAGGTCCGAGGTCGGTCAGAGCGGTCCACCTCAACGATTCCATAAAAGGACCAGGTTCAAGGGTGGACCGGCATACGAACATAGGGGAAGGGGCTCTCGGGCTCAAACCGTTCGAGCTTCTTGTGAACGATAGCAGGTTCGATCATGTCCCCCTGGTCCTGGAAACACCTGGCGGGGACGAGGGTTACAGAAAGGACCTGAGGACGCTCAGAGGACTGGTCCGGCATTGAACGGGGGCTTTGTGGAGGGAGGTTTGGGCATTGCGTCAGGCCTTTTCCGGTCCAGTGTATCCAAACTAAGTGAGCTTTCGGACGAAGAGGGGCCAAGGTCATCGGTGAGCATGTCCGTTATCATGGAATCCCTATCCATCTCGAGCAGGACCGCATCCGAGGTCTGGAGGCTCTCGAGCGACCCGGTCTCGGAGGAGAGATTCAGACCATATCCAGGCCCTTCGTAGGTGCTTGGGGACCCGGGACGAACCGTTTCAAGGAATGCCCTCTCGAGCTCCCGGACCATGGCAGTGTCTATCTGGTCCCTGGCTATCATGAAGGGGTTCAGCATGGCCTCTGCGTGGAGCTTCCTCTGCGCATCCTCCGGTATCTCCAGGATCCCTGCCACCATCTTGAGGATTCCGTAGAGGTTCTCGTCCCAGGGTTCCTCCACGCACTTCCTGACCAGGTAACCGTAGATGTCCATCAGGTACTTCCTGGGATATCTGGCACCGGTCTGGTGGTCATGGAGGTCTCCCTCCCCCTTCTCCCTGACAAGTGCAAGGAGGTCCTCGGAACCGGTCCTGAGCCAGTCATAATCGTGCTTCATAGCGCTAACCTTCGGGATAAGTGGGAACCCATCGGACTAGTGTCATTGAACTTGGTCCATATATATAGCTATTGTTCAAAGAACGGGACATGGATGGACCAGTATGGACACGTCATGTTTACCTCTTCCAGATATCCGGACCCATAGAAGGGATTAATAATGCATTAGGTCCTTACAAACCAGCCCCGGAAAATGGGTATGTGGTGGATGGATGAGGGCCTTCGATATAGCCAAGCTATCGTTCGACCATTGGAAGCAGAGGACCATTGAACATGCCCTTCCAGGCGTGGAATCCTACCTGATAAGGTTCGTTTCCGCCTTCGCCATCCAGCTAGTGATCATATTCTTCATGGCCATTCTCATGTTCGGCTTCGTTTTCGGATTCCTGCTGGTCTTCATATCGAATGCGAACCCCATCATGATCGCTCTTCTTGTCCTTATCACGTTATTCTTGACGGTTGCGTTCTTTGGGACGATCATAGGGACCAGCGCGTTCATTCAAGGCCTTACCATTGGTGGGTTGGCAGGCGTCCTGAAGGAGGTCGTACATGGCGGCCGTTACGATTTCGGAGATGTGTTCATGACCGCTTGGGGGTCCAAATGGCCCCTGTTCAAGATATCCCTTATTACGATACTTGTCATCTTTCCGATGGCCGCGATCCCTGTGCTGGTTTTCTTCATTCCGTTCATCCTGCTCATGGTCCTTGATCCCATGTTCTCATTTCTGTTCATCTTCGCATACCTGTTCTTTTTCCTGATCGTCCTTCTGCTGCAGATCTTCATTGTGCCTTTGAACCAACTTCCCCACATCATCCACTGGAACGAGGGAAGGGACGGATGGCAGGCAGTGAAGGGGGGGTTCTCCTTCGCTTTCAGATACCCGGGCGAGGTGTTCGGACTCGGGTTCCTGTACATGATCGCCCTGTTCCTGGCCAGATTAATACCCGGAGTAGGCCTCATCATCGGCATCTTGGGCCCACCATA
>JBFYMY010000329.1:0-4407 GCA_041304645.1 Thermoplasmatales archaeon | reverse complement strand
CTGATGGTTCCAGGTGGCGAATCCTTCGGATCGGTCCTTCCCATCAGGGTCCTTATCCCTTCTATGGCCTTCTCGCCCTCGATGACCATGGCGACCACCGGACCGGAGGTGATGAAGGAGACCAGATCTCCGAAGAACGGTTTGTTCCTATGCTCGGCATAGTGATCCCTGGCCATATCGGGACCGATGGTCATCATCTTCATTCCGGCGATCCTGTAGCCCTTGCGTTCTATCCTCTGGACGATCTCACCGACCAGACCTCTGCTGACGCCGTCTGGTTTGATCATGAGGAAGGTCCTTTCAAGGGTCATGGGCTCACCCCTTCTGGTAGTTCTTCGACCACTTGGTCCTCCTCGGGACCCTGTTCAGGCCCACAAGGTTCCTGAAGCATTTGGTCGAACAGAAGTTATAGGTCCTTCCGTCCTTCTTTATGTACATCCTGCCAGTACCGGGTTGGATCTTCTCACCACAGAAAGAGCATGTCTTTGCTTCGACCATGGACCTCACCTCACGCTCAGTTTCCTGGCTTCCCTGGCAGATTCCCTAAGGAGAAGGACATCCCCTATCCTTATGGGGCCAATGACGTTCCTGGCTATGATCCTGCCCTTGTCCTTGCCATCAAGGATCCTGACCTTGACCTGGGTGGCCTCCCCGGCCATCCCGGTCCTGCCGATTAGCTCCACGACCTCGGCGGGTATTCCATCGACCGGCAATTGAAATCCCCCTTTACTCCTTCTTGGTCATCTCGAGCAGTCTCTTGGAGATGGTCTCCACGAGGACCTTTCCCTTTCCAGGCTGGACGATAGCGATCGCGGTGGTCGGGACCTTAAGGGCGGCAGTGTTCCCCAATTCCTGTCTGCTGGGGACATATGCGTACGGGACCGATTTCTCCTCGCATAAAAAGGGCATATGCATCAGGATCTCGGGCGGGCTCGTATCCTCTGCAAGGACCACGAGCTTTGCCTTGCCCCTCTCAATGGTCTTGGTCACCTCGTTGGCTCCCTTCTTCAGCTTTCCGGTGTCCCTTGCCAGCTCAACCGCCTCATAGACCTGTTCGACAAGGTCCTTGGGCATCTCGAACTTAACGAACTTAGATACCATGTCATTACCTCCTTCAGGCCGGATCCGTAAGGACCGGCCATCATCATTCACAGGCTCGAAAAAGAGCAAGCACAGTATCGGGCACTCCTATAAAAACGTTTTTAGCGCTCAAATCGCTGGGTCAGGTCGAATTATGATAAATAAAGGGATGGATGGTTTTTTTCTTTCATGGATATAGGGACAGCAGGTTTTAATATATTGTCCAGGGTCTGATGCCTTAATAGGTCCTACCTAACATCTCTGGAGGCCATAGATGAGCGATGAACAGGAGCTCCTTGAAAGGAAATTGATCCTTGAGAACGATAGGAGGGAGCAGGCAAGATGGCTCGAATCCCTGAACCTGCTGGCCGAAGCCCTCAGGATATACACCTCCATAAATGATGCAAAGAACATCGATAGGGTCAAGAACCTGATGGCGGAGAACTATGGGAGCAATGCAAGGAAGATGGAAGAGGATGGTCGATTTCAGGATGCGGCAAACCTATATTTTCTGGCCGGGGACGCAGAAGGGGTCAAACGGATGAAGGAAAGGAAGCCAGACCTTGTGATACTCTATGATTCCAAGGAAGGTGGTCTGGCCAGGATCGCAAAGAACCTTGATGACCTTAGCAAGGCTGATGCTAAGGATGATTTCTTCTCAAAACCGAACATTGGACAGGAAGGGACGGAAGGGCAGGAAGCTCCAAGGACGGTCGTTCCGTCCATAGACCAGGGGCCCCCTACTAAAACGATATCGGTCAAGATGCCCAAGCAGAGGAAGGCATTGAGCTTCTGTCCTTACTGCGGCGAGAAGCTCGGTACGGCCAAGGAGCCACGGTTCTGTCCATACTGCGGCGAAGAGCTGAAATAGGTCCATAAGTGGTCTCAACCGTCATCTTTTGATCGTTCTGATAGGTCCGTTCTTGATCATCTTATGAGGACTATGGACATTCCTTACGCCCTTTCCGTACATTTCGAGATATCTCGTAAGTTGATGATTGTGTTCGAAACCCTCATATGACAGTATGATGAGGATGAGGCCGATAAGGGCCAGGACCGATCCAATGAAGAAACCCAGGGAGAAGATGGAAAGGAAGGCCCCTATTAACGCTAGGAAGAAGAAGTCCCTGATCTGGACGAAGAAGGCTGAAATGAACGCCATTAGGCCAGATAGCATCATCAAAATGGCGGCCATGTCAGTGAACAGTGGGTTGTATGTCTTGTTCTTGAACGGCTGTGTCGGCAGAGCCGTGATATCCGAGGGGTCCCCCCTCCTCATGGGAATATCAAGCACATTTGGTGATCCTTTCTTCACCACTATGTTACCGCTCGCTGTCCTGTAACCTTCCTTATCGATGGTCAGGACCATGCCGCCTATCTTTACATCCCTCATTACCACAAGACCCTCATTGTCGGAGGAGGCGGTCTGATTGAAATCGCGGGAGGTCACAGTGACAACAGCCTCGAATATGCCCCTTCCCGTGGTCTCGTCCAGGATCCAGAGGTTAAGGTCCGCGGTATCGTTCGGGCTCTGCTCTTCCAGGT
Organism: Thermoplasmatales archaeon; assembly: GCA_041304645.1. Classification (GTDB taxonomy): domain Archaea; phylum Thermoplasmatota; class Penumbrarchaeia; order Penumbrarchaeales; family Penumbrarchaeaceae; genus JALOTP01. The sequence continues at coordinate 1,782 of JBFYMY010000329.1, read as the reverse complement.
CCTTGATCCTGAAGGATACAGAAAGTGTCAGAAGTGATGACATGATCCCGAGCATGCCCACGATGATAAGGACGATGAAAGCGACCCTGAGGCGTTTTTTATAGGGTAATCTATTGCGGTCCATGTCTACAGTTGGCGGTCCGACCAGTTCAGGTCCAAATTGACCTGGCCGAGGTGCAACCATCCTAGTTGGTCGGCTCCGGACGTTTATCTTCATTGAGCGGCCGTCAGGTCTGACTGACACATCGAGCCGGGTGGAGCATAGGTGGCATTTTACAGTGAACTCTCCCTCGTCAAGGTCCTTCGGCAACCTCAGGTTCAGCTGGTTGCCGCATTTGGGGCATCTGGAATCAAGGATCCTCTGCTGTGGTTCCGGTCCCTTGCGCATACATGTGTTGATTCGTCCTAATCCATAGATAATACATTCGGTCGTAAAGGGTAGATATCTGACATCTTATGGATAGGTTCCACCATCCTAAACATTTAATAATGCAGGTTTTCTCATGTCAATGATGATTAACGGTCGAGGGCAGCTTGACAAGAGACCTAGGATATCCCTATCCTCACATATGTTCAGAAGGATGATGCATCTTCTCTCACCTTTGCTGTTCCTTTACTATCTCTTCCCCCAGCGAATTTTCGAGATACCTACATGGACAATATTAGTATTGATAATAGGTATCGTCCCATTGATCATAGAGACCATCAGATTGACAAGAAGGAAGGTGCTTTTCGGTCAGAGGCCCCATGAGGAAAAGATGCTAGGCTCCTATGCCTGGTCCCTCTGGTCGTCCCTGTTGATTATGATGGTTCTTCCCCAACAGGTCGCATTACCGATAATAGTGGTCTATTCCTTTTCGGACCCCATCATAGGTGAGATACGGATATGGAAGAAGGACCTGGTATATCCTTTGGGGTTCTTTTTCACCGCCTTGCTTTTCCTTTCGTTCGGTTATAATATCTTCCTTGCATCCTTTGCGGCGGCCTTTATGCTATTGGGAGAGGCGGCCGAATTGCAGGGGACGTTCAGGTTGAGACCGGAGCTCGTCAAGTTCTATGGATTGAAAAAGGGGGGCTTTTCCTTCGGTTTCAAGACCGATGACGATGGTACGACCCAGCTTGTCCCTGCACTGTTCCTTGGGTTGTTATATCTATTCGCCTCTAGCGTCTTCCCGCAGCCCTGGTTCCATCCGCTATAGCCGGTATGCGGATAAAAAGTGTTAAATGGGGAACGGTCATATCCTGCCGGAAATCCGTTTTTATGCCATGCAGGTGTGGTCCAGCTGGTTATGACTAAGGCCTTCCAAGCCTTTAACCCGGGTTCGAATCCCGGCACCTGCACCAATTTCCTTTCGTCAATCATTTAATAATCTCGGAAATTGGTGCGTTACAATGATTTTACACGCCAAAAAATGATTGAACAATGATCACTTCCGTTTTTTGGCTGGACATCTGGAGTTGGATCATCGTTGATTCAAGGACTCTCCAGATGTCCCGGCACCTGCACCTCCTTGTCTTATTGCATTTCCTTTTGTTCTAGCTGGGGATCCATAGATTGTAGCATTTTCGTTCCATTCTTAGTTAATAAAGGGTATCCCGTGCTCTTACTCGGTGATGGTGTATGGATGGCAGAATAACAATGAGGTCCGGTATGGTCCTTATGATGATGGCCCTATCCGTTCTTGGAGGTCTCTGGATGACCATTGATGCTTCAGGCCAGAGCCCATCCATTGTCCTGGAAAACCTCGAGGTGACATCCCTCATAAAGGAGCATTATGCGGT
>JBFYMY010000328.1:0-5224 GCA_041304645.1 Thermoplasmatales archaeon | reverse complement strand
CGAACAGACCCTCACTTCCGCCAGCCCAAAGGCCCCCAGTCGGTAAATGAGATAGGGAACATCATGGTCAGGTACGCTTGGACCCTGACATATCCCTCTCTATAGCTTAAAATAAATATTGCGTGTTCATTGCACCTGAGGTCTGTTTCCTTGATGGGGGTGCTCGAAAGATGCTCATGGACGACCTGATATACTGCGGAGCACTGCGCTTCGGTGATTTCACACTGACCTCCGGGGCAAAGAGCAGGTACTATGTCGATATCAAGAGGGCTTCTTCCGACCCTGCCATCCTCAAGAGGATAACGGAAGGTTTCATGGTCCATAATGTAGAGGCCGACAAGGTCGCCGGTGTTGAGCTCGGAGCCGTTCCTTTGATAGTGGCTTATTCTCTCAATAAGGGCATACCGTTCATAATAATCAGGAAAGGTGACAGGGAACACGGCACAAAGAAGAGGATAGAGGGAGATATCGTTCCAGGTGAGAGGATACTGCTCCTTGAGGATGTGGTTACGAGCGGTGGATCGGTCATAAAGGCGGTCGATGAGCTGGAATCGGCAGGTGCCAAGGTCGTCAGGATAATATCCGTCGTGGACCGAGAGGAAGGTGGGACCGATAGGGTCAGTGCAAGGGCTCCGTTCACTGCTCTGGTCAAGGCCAAGGACCTGCTTGAAGAAGCAAGCAGAAGGGGATATTGATAGGTTACGGATAGGTGTGGTGCCCAGCCATGTTGAAGGTCCTTGTGATAGGTTCGGGAGGAAGGGAGCACGCCATCGCCTGGAAGCTCAGGAAGAGCCGATGGGTGAGCAAGGTGATATGTGCCCCTGGGAATGCTGGTACCGGTAGGATAGCCGAGAATATCCCTGTCAAGGACAGCGACCTAAAGGGCATTGTGGAGCTAGCCCGTGCCAAGGAGATCGATCTTGTTGTTGTTGGTCCCGAGGCTCCGCTCGCTCTGGGTTTGGTCGATATGCTCGAGGGCAAGGGCATAGGGGTGTTCGGGCCAACGAAAGAGGCCTCGAAATTGGAGAGCTCCAAGGTTTTCTCAAAGAGGTTCATGGTCAGGACCAGGATACCGACCGCCCGGGCCGAAGCCTTCGTTGACCTCAAAGACGCAAGAAGGTACGTAAGGGACATGGGCGGTCCAACGGTCATCAAGGTGGACGGTCTTGCGGCGGGGAAGGGAGCGTTCCCCTGCGAGACCGAGACAGAGGCCTACATGGCCCTTGATAGGATATCCACGGGCGAGTTCGGTGCCTCAGCAGGAAAGGTCCTGGTTGAGGAATACCTAAGGGGCGAGGAAGCATCCATCCTGGCCTTCAGCGATGGCAGGACCATCGTTCCTTTGGAATCGGCCCAGGACCATAAGAGGGCCTACGACAACGATTCTGGGCCCAATACCGGTGGTATGGGTGCCTACTCGCCAGCACCTGTGATCACGGAGGAGATCTCTTCAAGGGTCTTCGATGAGGTCCTTCTACCAACAGTGAAGGGGATGTCAAAACTAGGAACACCCTACAAAGGCCTCCTCTATGCTGGTCTCATGATCACTGATGATGGTCCTAAGGTGATAGAGTTCAATTGCAGGTTCGGAGACCCGGAGGCCCAGGCAGTAATACCCAGGCTTGCGACCGATTTCGTCAGGCCGCTAAAGGCTTGTTGCGATGGGGAACTGGACCGTGTGACCCTTCGATGGTCCAGGTCGAGCAGCGTCTGTGTCGTCATGGCATCCCAGGGCTATCCAGGTGAATATGATAAAGGCCACATCATCAGCGGGACCGATAGGGCTGAGAGGATGGATAACATATCTGTTTTCCATTCAGGTACCGCATTGGACGGAAATGGGGACCTTGTCACAAACGGTGGAAGGGTGCTCGGTGTGACAGGGATGGCCCCGACCGTCCAAGAGGCCATAAGATCGACCTATCAGGCCGTTAGGAAGATAGACTTCAAAGGAGCCTTCTACAGGAAGGACATTGGTCAGAGGGCACTGGACCATCTATTATAGTTGCAGATCAATTGATAGGAGATCCGGTTTCTGGTCCGGGGCCGGGACCTATATCGACCTTCGCAGCAGGGACTAATTTTTCATTTTCACCAGGTGATAGGGGTCCTTGGGTCGAAGGTCCCTCTGCGCGCGGTGGTTCCATCTCCGATAATCCATGGACAATACCAAGGTCATCTGTCGGGGAGGGGAGAGTTGCATTTGGGTCCAAAGGACCTTCAGGGTCAGGACCTGCAACTTCCTCGCCAGCAGTTCGATCTTCCAAGGATGTTTCGGCCGCAGGTCCTTCCTTACCTTTGGCTGCCCTCTTGATAGTTAAGAAGAGGAGACCAGCAAGTATTACAAGGAAAATGACGGCCATTGTTGAAAGGACCACTATGAGGACGATACCTTTGCCATTATCATCATCATCGTCCGATGGGAGGTCGATCAGGGTCTCTATCCCAACCGTTCTGGGGACCGTTTCGTTGGTCTTGATTCCATTGACCTCTATCCAGGCATTATAGGTAAGATGTGTGAACTCGAAGAGGTCGTCCCCCTGTACCGATGCCCTGTAAAGGTTGCCTGAGTAGATGGTCAGCGTAAGGTCCTTTGGTATACCGCATCTCGCATCATCATCGTAGAAGCATGGGACCACCCTGCCCCTTATGATATCGTTCGAAGTGACGTTCACTGCCCTGACATAGAAGAAGATGGAGAGTCCCTCTCCCTTGAGGTAATATTCCGTGATGGCAGGGGTATTGAGAATAGGGCCGCTCCCATCCCTGACGTCCAATAGGAGGGTGAGATCATAGACCCTGTCCGGTGTAAGGACGACCAGGGTCATCTCTCTAAGTCCCTCTTCTCCATCAGCCAGATGACCTTCCGATCTTATATGCACCACTGCGGTGGTGTTGAACCTGGTCCTTCCCACTGAAAGGACCGTCCTGGTGGCCGTGGCCTTGGTGAAGGTTAGGGAGATGGATCCACTGGTCCAGGGTCCAGATGTCGTGGGGCCTATGGACCAATTTTCGGGAAGGTCGGATATCTCGACGCTGCAGGTGACATCCTCTACCTCATCCTCATCGAATGGGAAGCTCTCTAGTCCCAAGGGGATGACACTTTTACCCGGAACATCCAGTACAGCAAGTACCGGATCGTCCTTCACAAAGATGGAAGGTTGCCTCCCCTCGTCAAGGTTCGCGCTCTGGACCGAAGAACCGTCCAGGGCGAAGACAACTGCTATGAGGGACCTGCCGTCGGAAGGGGCTGCAACGATGAGATCGAGACCTGACCCAGGTCGCAGGTCTGTTATATCGAGACCTCCTGATGTCCCTATGAACCTGTTGGCGATGGGGAGCCCAATATTGTTCCTGAGGTTTGAGAAGGGTTCGATCTCGTAAACCTGCAAGAGCCCGCTGAAGTTCTCGGAGTATCCGGCCAAAAGCTGGACCGAGACAGTGGTGTTGGGCCCATCCGGGGACAGGTCCAGGACCAGGGGCGGTGCCTCTCTCATCGAGGCCTCTTCTATGGACCCATTCACCAGGTCCACCAGCGGATCGACGTCCTCTCCGGTCGGGACCCCTTTGATCCTTCCGTAGGTCCTGTCAAGGAGGACCTCGGGGGTTGATGTCACGTTGTTACGCTGGAATGCGCCGCTCGCGGACTCGTCATCGAAGACATAGAGCAAGAGCGACATCTCATCTGGATACGTCCTGTGAAGCCTTTCGAGCGCTTCCTCCATGTAGACACAAGGGACGCATGTCGTCTGTGTGAACATCTCCACGAACGGACGGTGGCCTGTCCAGACAGGTCTTGGGATGAATGTGACCATGAAGCTTACAGGTTCGACCGGGACCTTCATTCCTTCAGGGGCCAACTGATCGAACGATGCAGTGACCATGAACGTAGCCAGACCTATCATCTCAGGGTCCGGGAAGAGGTGCCCCTCATACCTCTGTGAGACCTGCAAAGTGCCGACGGAGACGTTCGAGAACATCCCGCTGCGGAGGTCCATGATGACAACGGTCACATTGAAGGCTTCACCGCTGCCCTTGTTATCGACCTGATAGGAGATATCGGTCTCTGTCCCTACGTAGAGTAAAGAGCCGTCCGAGCCAGGTGGAAGGTCCGTACCTTGGTAGGAGAGCTCCCCAGTTATTTCGAGATGGGGCAAGGGCCAGGAGTCGACATGGACCTTCCATTCCTTGTAGGTATGGAGGTCTCCGCTGGAGACCGTGAGGTTCAGGGTCCGATCACCAGTCTCCGATATCGGGAGGGAGATGGAGAAGCTGCCGTTGGGGTCCGTCAATGTCGAATTGGTCTGGGTGGTCCCTTCATGTGTCAATATGACATCCGCACCGCTGACGTTCTGGCCAAGGTCGTTCATGACATTCCCCGAAACGGAAACGGTCGTGTTCGGGAACATTACGGTCCTGTCTATCTCCGAGGTCAAGAGAAGGGCTTTGGGTATTCTCCTCAGCGTTATGTTATATTCATGGGATTCCGGGTCCTCCGGTACTATCAGTGAGGAAGAGACCCCGTATTCAACGAAGAAGTGAAAGTAGATGAACACCTCATCGTTCCCAAAGTAGTTCCCTGGGTAATCTTTGAAGAAGGTGGTCCCACTGCCATCCGTGCCCATAACGGCAGGAAGGTCGCACAGATCCCCATGGCAGGATTGGACGGACACCTGGGTTATCGGTTCTCCGGAGACCACAAACGTCACACTGATGTTCAATGGGGCATCCACGTCATGGGATGAGGGCAGGAACGAGACGGAGGCCAGGACCGGCGCACTTGCTTCAGTAAAGGGCAATAAGGTCGGTATGAGCACAACCGACATGAGCGCGGTCATCATGACAAGGATGGTCCTGTTCGGATAGGTCCTATGCATAACGGTGGTAAATATCCCTCCGATTAAAAAGTAATCGGTACAAAAAAAAACCCTTCCCCGGAAGGAAGGGTCAGTTCGATGGACCTTGCTTATCGATCTCAGGCGATACCGTCATTGTCCGTATCTGTTACATGTCCGTCGGTCGAGTCCCCTTCGCCCATCTCGACACCGTCTATGAGCATATCATTGTCGGTGTCCCAGTCGTTGGGATCGAGCCCGGCGGTTATCTCACCGGAATCTATCAGACCATCTCCGTCGGTGTCTGGGTTGTTGAAATCGGTCCCGAGGGCCATTTCCTCCATATCGGTCAATCCGTCACCGTCATCGTCGGCATTGCCGTCACCGTC
>JBFYMY010000327.1:0-3158 GCA_041304645.1 Thermoplasmatales archaeon | reverse complement strand
CCCCGTTGTTGGTACTGCCCTGATGGGCATGCCTGCCCAAGGCATGTATGGATATAAATTTATTCATTTTATTTTCAATAGGGGTCTAAACGACCAAAAAATGTGACATGGAGGAAAAAATCGATAAATATTTGTGACAAAATGTTACCACCCGGTCCCGAGGGGCCGGGTGGTCCTTTTCACTTGATCGCTCAGATGACACCCTGGTCCAGCATCGAATCTGCGACCTTGACGAAACCGGCTATGTTGGCCCCCACCACCAGGTTCCCCTTGGAACCGTACTTCTCCGCGGCATCCCAGCTGTTCTTATGTATGTTCACCATTATCTGATGGAGCTGCCTGTCGACCTCCTCGAAGGGCCAGGAGATGCCTATATGGTTCTGGCACATCTCGAGACCGGAGGTTGCCACACCGCCTGCGTTCGCGGCCTTGGCCGGCCCGAAGAGGATGTTATTGGCAATGAAGTGCTCGACGGCCTCGGGCGTTGAGGGCATGTTGGCTCCTTCAGCGACGGCGAAGCACCCGTTATCGACCAGCTTCTTTGCATCGTTCAAATCTATCTCGTTCTGCGTGGCGCACGGCAGAGCGATCTGACAAGGGATGGACCAGGGCCTCTTGCCGTCGTGGTACTCAACCTTGAACTTATCGGCGTACTCCTTGATCCTTCCCCGCTTTACGTTCTTCAGTTCCATTATGAACTTCCACTTATCGCCGGTTATGCCGTCAGGGTCGTGGATGAACCCGTCGGAATCGGACAGGGTAACGACCTTCCCTCCGAGCTGTGTGACCTTCTGGACGGCATACTGTGCGACATTGCCGGACCCGGATATCACCACGGTCTTGCCCTTGAAGGAATCCTTTCTGGTCTTCAGCATCTCATCTGTGAAATAGACGGCGCCGTATCCGGTGGCTTCGGGCCTGGCCAGTGATCCGCCCCAGTTGATGCCCTTGCCCGTAAGGACCGCTTCGAACCTGTTGGTTATCTTCTTGTAGGCACCGTACATGTAGCCTATCTCCCTTCCGCCGACCCCAATATCTCCTGCAGGGACGTCGGTATTGGGCCCGATGTGCCTGAAAAGTTCGAACATGAAGGACTGGCAGAACCTCATAACCTCGTTATCGCTCTTCCCCTTGGGATTGAAATCGGAACCGCCCTTGCCCCCGCCCATAGGAAGCCCCGTGAGCGAGTTCTTGAATATCTGCTCGAAGCCAAGGAACTTTATTATGCCCAGATAGACCGATGGGTGGAACCTGAGCCCTCCCTTGTACGGGCCTATTGCGGAGTTGAACTCCACCCTGAACCCGCGATTGAGCTGGACCTCCCCTCGGTCATCGACCCAGGGGACTCGGAACATGATCTGCCTCTCGGGTTCGACGATCCTGTCAAGGACCCTGGCCTTGATATATTCCGGGTGCTTCCTGAGCACGGGTTCCACCGATTCCGCAACCTCTTTTACGGCCTGATGGAACTCCTTCTCGCCAGGGTTCCTGGCCACAACTCCGCTCATGAACTCATCTACTGAGAATTGACCTGCCATTTCGTTTCCTCCTGTGGTAATACATGGACATCGGAACTGCAACATCGTCCTTAAAAAAAAACCCTGAACCTGACCCTGACGAGTGCCCTCCGAATACCGGCGGTTAAACTAGCTCTAAATATTAAAAGGTATCAACGTTCAGTTACTCTTCAAAAGCAATTTATTCACATATATAATAATATTAATTATTATTAATAAAAAAAGGTTTGAACAGAACCCTTACCTTTATGGGGCAATGGTTTTGTTCCATCAGGTGATTGCCCTGCATATGGACAGTTCGAACGGTGATACAGTTATCAAGGAGGAAGAATGGAAGGCCAGGCTAACATACGAACAATATGATGTCTTGCGAAGAAAAGGGACCGAGAGACCCTTCTCCGGAAAGCTCCTCCACAACAAAGGAACGGGGACCTACAACTGTGCCGCCTGCGGCAATGTCCTGTTCTCATCCAAGGACAAGTTCGACTCCGGCTCCGGCTGGCCCAGCTTCAAGGACGTGGTCTCTTCCGTCAATGTCCTCTTGAAGACCGATGGTAGCCATGGAATGGAAAGGACCGAGGTGAGGTGCGCCAGGTGCGGAGGACACCTCGGCCATCTCTTCGAGGACGGCCCCGGACCCAAAGGTCTCAGGTACTGCATCAACTCCGTCTCATTGGCCTTCAAGCCCGAAGTTGAACGGTGATAATAAGGTCGGACCTTTCTTTCACATTATCAATAATCAGGAATGAACGGGTTACGGTTAAATATATCGACCACAGCTTAAAAACCAGATGCAGCTAGAGGAGTAGGTGCGATGAAGGTCCTCGGCATAAACGGGAGCGCGCGGCTGGACGGGAACACTGCCATTCTCATGGAAGAGGTCTTCAAGGTATTGCGGTCAAAAGGCATAGGGACCGAACTGATACAGCTATCTGGAATCGATATCAAAGGCTGTACTGACTGCGGAACATGCTTCAAGATGAAGAACTTCAGATGTGCCATAGAGGACGATTGCGTGAACGATGTGATCGCAAGGTTGAGGGGTGCGGATGGGATCATCTTGGGCTCACCAGTATACATGGCGAACGTCACACCCTCCATCAAAGCGCTCATGGACAGGGTCGGAAGGGTCTCAAAGGCCAACGATTTCCTGCTCAAGAGGAAGGTCGGTTCCGCACTTGTCGCGGTGAGACGTACAGGGGGTATGACCGCACTCAACGCCATGGTCGACTTCCTGCTCATAATGCAAATGATCGTCCCAGGGTCCTCTTATTGGAACATGGGGATAGGGAAGGACCCGGGGGACGTCCTGAACGATGTGGAGGGTATGGAGACCATGAGAGTACTGGGAGAGAACATGGCATGGACACTGGATGTTCTGAGATCATACAAAGACATACCCTATACCCTTGAATCCGGTAGCTCGGTGTAACATCATGTAACCGAAACATCACTACAATCTAACATTCTTCATCTGGAAGGCGGTCTGCGCCATGGTGCCTATTTAACTCGAACGGTCGGTATTAAATATCGACCTGTCCAATGTATGATGGGGTTCTATATGCCCGAGGAAATGGAAAATCCGTTCATGGTGGTCCCAAAGAAAAAGGAGGAACGGTCGGAGAAGGTCGAATCCTTCGG
>JBFYMY010000326.1:0-12876 GCA_041304645.1 Thermoplasmatales archaeon | reverse complement strand
TGATGATGGCCCTATCCGTTCTTGGAGGTCTCTGGATGACCATTGATGCTTCAGGCCAGAGCCCATCCATTGTCCTGGAAAACCTCGAGGTGACATCCCTCATAAAGGAGCATTATGCGGTCACCGAGTTCATTTCGACCATATCGAACCCTTCCTCATCATCGCAGGAAGTGGTCCTTTCCTTGAACGTTCCTGAGAGCGGTATGCTTTCCAATATCTCACTTTCCATGGAAGGGAAGATCATCTATGGATACGTCACCGGTAAGACCGCCGCATCCGAGACCTATGATGCGGCAAAGGAACAGGGCAGGTCCGCGGTCCAGGTGGCCAATCCCGGGGGGAAGGGGTCATTCAAGGTATCATTGAACCTTGGTGCCGGTAAACAAGCTTCACTTAGGCTCAGGTACGAACAGGTCATAGTGAAGGTCCTTGGTATCTATGGTTATTCCGTTGATTGTTCATCCCTCAAGGGACCTGGGAACTTCAACGGACTATCTGCCTCGATCTGGGTCAGATGCAATGCCCCCGTCCTCGAGTATGATACAACCGCAAGCACCCTTGATATCAGTTCCGTGAGGTATGATGACAGGTCCATCAATATCACCCATCATTCAACACCCGCAAGTAATGGGATAATCTCTTTGAAGTTCAGGGAAGCTGCTCCCCCCCTGAACGGGACGATGCTCACTTACAGGAACGGAAGAGATGCATATTTCATGCATGTCTTCTCACCTGACCTCGAAGGTCTTGGAGGGTCCCAGCTCCCCAAGGACATCATCTTCGTCCTGGACCATTCCGGCTCCATGAGCGGGGAGAAGATATCACAGATGAAGGAGGCCTTTTCCGAGATAGTTGGCCAGTTATACGAGCAGGATATGTTCAATATAGTCATCTTCGATGACAGGGTGAAGACCTACAGGAACGAGATGATAGTTGCCTCGTCAGAGAACAGAAAGGATGCTTCGGACCATATCCGGAACATTTACGCAGATGGTTCGACCAATATCAATGAGGCGCTGATAAAAGCCCTTGATATGTTCGAAGAGAGCTCAGAAAGGGTCCCAGTAGTGGTGTTCCTGACGGACGGACTACCGACCGCAGGGGTCACCTCGACAGCAGATATCAGGAAGAACATATTGAACGCGAACGACGCAGGCGTTTCCATTTACGCGATAGGTTTCGGGAACGATGTGGATTCTAACGTCCTTAAGGCCTTATCCCTGGAGAACGAGGGTTTTGCAACCTTCATTCCAACAGGGAAGGACGCCGGTTCCTTGCTCAAAGGGTTCTATGAGGGGATATCGACCCCGCTGTTGAAAGACCTTAGGTTCAGCTACAGCCCGGGTGCAAGCAGGGTCCTGCCGGAAACGGTCCCGGGGCTTTATGATGGTTCAGAGGTGATCGTTTGCGGTATGTTCGACCCGGGAGTGACGACACTCCATTCCCTGGTGAAGGCAAGGTCCAGCATAGGTGACGTAACGTTCGAGAGCGATATTCAGGTATCCACCGGTTCGGGAACGGAGCTTGTTGCCCGCTTATGGGCACATAGAAGGATACTGTCACTTCTGGATAGCATTACGGTTGTTGGGGAGCAGAAGGAGCTGATGGACCAGATAGTGGAGCTTGGCATCCGGTTCTCCTTCGCAACACCGTATACCTCTTTCATCCTTGTTGTCAGGGATGATGAGAACATAGAGAACAATATTCCAGTTCCTGAGGATAAGGAAAAGGGCGAGAGCAGGATAATCCCTCAGGTCTTCGATGATGATGATTCGGATGATGGAGCAATAGGTTTTTCTAAACCGGATGAAATGAGCGCTTTTCCAGTATTATTTTTGTTCATTATCCTCATCATCTCTATAATTGCAATGATAATCGCTATCGCCTTCGTAAGGGGATTGCTCAAGAGAAAAGGCGGAAATAACAAATTATAAATAGTTGTTCCATAACCGTTCCACTCTCCCTTAATAAAGAGAGAACGATGTTACTTAAGAGCTTGAGAACCATGAACTGGCGCACCAAGGTCCTTGCGGCAGCACTGATCACAGTGATAGGAGCGTCCGTGCTCTTTGCCGCTTTCTACTTCGTCATATCTTTTACCGATGGTGCTGTCTCGACAGGTGACGATGGTAACAAGGAATATTCAAATGAGGACAACCGAACGGACCCTGATGAACTAGGTAACGATACGTTCGGTGAACAGAACGAAAGCGAGATCTCAGACCTCGATACCCTAAATGGTTCTGGTGACCGAAATGAACCTCCAGGAGATCAAGGACAACCCGTTGACAATAAAGGTACGGGTAATGACGAGGGGACCGAATATAAGGGCACAAGGAGCGAGGTAACACCGAACGACGGCCTGGTCAGGTCCGTTGGTATGATAATGGCTGGTGCGGTCCTTATCATACTCATAGCCTTGGTCATCTTTTCCTTTACAAGGATAAGGAGCGAGGAGCTCCTGAAGCAGAAGAAGAGGATGGTCATTTACACATACATAATCGAACATCCTGGCGACCATTTCCGGGCGGTCCAGAGGGCAGTAGGTATGCAGATTGGTGTCCTTTCCCATCACATCAATATCCTTGAGAAGGAACAGCTCATAGTCTCCGAGCAGGACGGCAACAACCGCAGGTTCTACGCCGCCGGAGTGAAAAGGAGCAACGGAGAGGTAAGGTTATCAAGGGTCCAGGAGAACATCCTCAAGTCCATCCAGGCGACTCCCGGTATCACACAATCCCAGATAGCAAAGGACCTAGGGGTCAACCGCAAGGTGGTTTTCTACAATGTGAAGTTCCTATCCGGCTCGGGGATAGTGACAGAAGAGAAAGTAAAGAGAAGGGCACATTATTATCCAGTAGAGCTGGGATGATATGTTAAAAAACAATTACCAATCATATGTTATTCAGAATCAAATTCTAATCAAAAAAGGAGGTGAAATCTATTGAAACCTAAAAGCCAATTAATAGTATTATTCTTTCTTTTCACAATCCTTATTACCAGCGGCTGCATTAACACAGAAGATGTAATTACCGAAGATGATGTAAAGTATTTATCCCCAGAAGTAAGATATTCAGAGAGGAATTATGATGATCAATCAATTCAAAAATTTTGGTGTCCGCCAATATGGGAAAATTTTTCATTGTGTTATAATGGACAATTCATTCCTAACTTTAAAGAAAAAATAATAAATGATATGAAAAAACAGGTAACAAAACTTGGTCTCGATATATATCAAATCAATCTATGTTTCAATGCAACAGTCATATCCGCGTATGAGAATAACAGTTTACCCTGTCTGGCTGAGAGAGCCAAATATTTTGACACAGAAGTATGGATTTTTACATTCAATTATGGATTAAGTCCATATGATTTAAGTCATATTTTTTTCTATGTAATTAGTTGTAATGATCTAAAAATATTAAAACATGAAATATGTGATTAATAAGGAAAGATCAAATGATTGGTAACAGCAACTCTTAGTAAATTACGCTCTTTGCCATATCATTCGCTCAGGTTATATAACACATAGTTTTAAAGTTCGTAAACGATGTTTGCTAGACATAATTTCTTTCTTTCGGAATGAACACCGCAAAGCTGCGGCCGATATCAGGACCTCAAGCTTTTTATCCGCTCATTATCATAGACCATTATGGACCTGATACTGGACTCATCGGCGCTATTATCGGGGAGGTTCACTTCGATGCCGAGCGGGTTCGATTCTGTTCTCATAACGGACGAGGTCCGAACGGAGGTAAGCAAGGGGCGACCTGAAAGAACATTGGTATCGTTCCTTGACGCTGGTCTGAAGGTCCTGAGCCCAGTAACAAAAGATAGAGCTATGGATGCTGCAAGGACGACCGGGGACCTGCCCAAGCTCTCTGAGGCCGACCTGAGCGTCATAGCACTTGCCCTGGAAAGACAGACAGTCATAGTCGTTACAGACGATTTCGCCGTTCAGAACGTCCTTTCGTTCCTTCATATCAGATTCACTGGGGGGGGAGAACTTGGGGATAGGACCATTCGTGAAACAAGGATCTTGAAGCCTCGGTGCAGGGGTTGTGGAAGGTTCTATACGGACATGGCCATGAAGGAATGTCCCATATGCGGTTCCGAGGTCAGGCCCGTCAGGTCCAGGATCAGGTGAGCGGGACGAGCTCTAGATTTGGGAAGCCGAACTCCTTGTTGGGGAGTATGGCATAGATACCTGTATCGGGTTTGATGCCATAGAAGCAGGGGATGGAATGGATCTTGACCATCCTCAGATAGACATCGGCCATGTTCTTGATGCCCTGACCTATCTTGAGCCCGGGCTTTGCTATCCCTATCCCCAGGGTCTTTGCCACCTTGCAGTTGGATACGCCCGTCAGAAGGTGCCTTAAGGTCAGGTTCTCACCGTTCAAGTATTCCATGGTGTCCAGTCCCACGAAGTCAAGATAGGGCCTGTTCTCCTTTCCTCTCAAAGTACTAACGACCTCATGTCCTCTGTGCGGGACCCCATCCTTCTTCTGAGCGCCCATGGGGATTATGTATTCCATATTGGATATCCCGGAGAAATAGTCAAGGAAGTAGAGCTTTTCCTTAAGTTCCTCCTCTGAAAGGTAGTTCTTGATATCCTCTCTGAGCGATTCAGGATGTTCTCCTGCGGGAGGAATCATGAGGACTCCCAGACCATGTGATAGGAAGTTGAGGAGGATGGGCCTAAGCAGCAGAAGGTATTCGGACGATGAAATATTATCATCGACATCAAGGATATTGTACGATCCTCGAGCGTAACCCCCGCTCAATATATCGTCCATATCCTTCAATCCCGTCGAGAAATGGGTGGGCGTATCTTCGATAGATACCCACTTGACCATCTTTGGCTTCGATAGGGAATATGGTTTGAAGACCTTGAAGGTCCCGTCATGGAGAGTGAACAGATAATTATGGTTCCTGATCTCGACGCCGCGCATCTTCTCTATGTTCAGGGCCCTGAACTTCCTTTTATCAAGCTCCTGTACGGATAGATGGACGATCGCCCCCGCCAGATGGTCCAGGTATGTGGTACCCTCGTTCTCCATGACCATGATCGCGGAGACGTTCGAGCTCTGGACCAGCGACATGAGCTCCTTCATCTTCCTTTCAGGGTTCTCATACTCCTCGGTAATGGCATCTATGGTATCGAAGAGCATGAAACCGATGGGCTCCCCCTCTATCTTGCTTGATAGGAGCTCGAACTCACGCTTGAACCAGTTCGGATCGGCCATCTTGGTGTTCCCATGGAAGGCCATCAGGTTGCCTTTGGAGAAATCACTTGAAAGCCAGTTGAACTCCGATAAAAGCTGGTCCTTGTCCATTCTGGGGAATATCGTGATACCTTTCTTCCTCTGACATAGGGCCTTCATGCATTCAAGGGAAAAAAGCGTCTTTCCGGACCCTGGAGGGCCCTTAACGAGGATCATGTCGCCTACGTTCTCCCTGAAAAAGCTAATTATCTCATCTGGTATATTCTCAACAGGCCCGGTGGACATGATGGATACCCATCGGACAGTTCTTTAGATAAATATGTCGCTGTATTTCTCACAGAAGGGGAACAAGATGACGGATGGCTCCGATGACAAGAAGGAGAGAATAGAGGTCAAGGTAAAGAAGGGTGCCAATGACAGGACCGTCCAGATGGCGGACCAGATGAACACCCTGTTGAACAGCCCGATCTTTGCAGAGATGGTCCGTAAAGCGGTGGAGGAGATGTGCATCGAGGGCAAATTGGTCTATGATTTGGACAAGGATGCCTTCATGGAATCGGAGGACCAGGTCAAGGAATTTGCCCTAAGGGCAATGGTCCCGGAAAAACGGCCAAAGCAGCCTAAGAAGAGGCAGACCAGAAAGGAGAGGGGTAGTAAAGGTTCAACCAAGGAACTTTCCCAGTGACGGAACGACTATGACCAGGGCTACAATGGTGCCTATGACGGCCTCACCGACCATCAATCCTGTGGCCATCATGTAGGTCCCCATCAACTTCATGGTCCTGGTCTCCTCTCCCCAGTTGTACCTCTTGACCCTTGGGTCAAGATAGAACTTCTCCCATAGGTCCCTTGCGGCCCCGCCCATGAGCATGGGGATCTGGATGTTGAGCGGAAGGTACATCCCCAAACCGAATGCCGTGCCGATACCTACCAAAAGCTCGAGGAAGACCCCAAGTCCAAGGCCGAATATGAACAACCTCCACTGGATGGCATTGGCTACCAATCCTTTGACGAACACCGAGAAGGCATGGGCCTGGGGGGCAGCAAGGTCCGATAATTGACCGCTGCCGAGCCCTTCGGAGAATATCACCGCGAATATCCCTGAGATTATGGCACCAGGTATCAACCCAAGGGTCGTTGCCTTTACCAGATCATGAGGTCTGTTGCCGGTGTAGAGGCCCACCTTGAAGTTCATGACCACATCCCCGGACATGGAGATGGCCCCGCCGAAGACCGTGGTGCCGATGATGGACATGACTATTATCTCGGATTGGGACATCTTCACACCGAACACTGGCAGCAGGACATTGAATGTGAACATAAGGGCCAGAAGGACCAAGAACGACGTTGCTGAAACAGGTTCGGTCCCTGTCTCCCCCATCACCTTGACGGCTATGGCACCTAGGATGAACGTAAGAAGGACCAGGAGGACCGAAAAGAACACGGAAGCCACAGGGTTGAAACCGCCGAATATGAAGATTATGCAGGTCAGGACGGTGGTTACGGCCATCACTATGAGAATATGCTGGGCCGGCCATTCGTACCATCCTTTGCTTGGGATATAGACCGCCTTGTGCGGGGAGCTGTCCCCTTTACCGACGGAGACAATGACATCCCCTATAACGGTCTTGAAGACGGGGAGCATCTTGACCAGTGCGATCAGCCCTCCGCCGAGGATACATCCTATCGCTATCACCTGGGCCATGGAATAGGCGGCCCTGACCGGAGAGTTGGGGATCCCGTTGTAAAGAGAACTGGCAAGGTCAACGCCGAAGAACAGGTGCATCTGGGACACATCGAAATATTCCCCAGAGTTCGGCCAGAAATAGGGTGCTTTCAGGAGAATGGCGGCCGGAACGATCACGAAGACGGTGAAGAAGGTCCCAAGGAATATTACGAGGGCCGTTTGGAACTTCATGAACCAACCGACCCCGAACTGGATAGGGATGATGTTCACCCTGAAATCCAGCAGCCGGGCAGGAGGTTTTGTGAATATGAAATCCCCGCCACTGTAAAAATTACTGGCCCCTAACACTTCGGAGACCCTGTCCAGTATGGATACCGAACCTCCCAATGGCTTAAACTTCAGCTCGGGACTGAACAATGGGAAATCCCTTAGGAAGGTCAGGAACCCTGATATGCTTATCCATTTCAATGCCTGCAGGGCGGAGCTCTTGGCCTGAGCGGACGATTCAGGCGATACGGCCCTGGAAAGGTCCATCAGTTTGACCAGGGCCTCAAAGCCAGGGGTGGGAAGAGGGTCCTCGACCAGCCATATCCTCCTGAATATGATGAAGTACATCACACCGAGCACCCCAGATATCATGGATGCGGAGATGGCGATGGGAAGAAGGGCGCTCAATGCAGAGTGGTCTATGAGGAACTCCCCGTTCACCATCTCGGCAGGGTCCAGGGCAAGGATGTAAATGGCAGGGAAACTGAAGACGAAACCTGTACAGATCATAGCGGCACCGTTGCTTGCAGTGGCCGCTATGTTGAGCGAAGGTGGGCTCCACCTCAGGACCATGCCTATGAGGTAGACGATGTACCATGACCCCGCTATCACCATCCCGACCTTGAGTCCCACGTACTGGTTCACCATAGCGAAGAGGGCGCCTATCAGAATGGCGATGATGACCTTCTTCCAGGACCAGACACCGGGCCTGAAGGCATCTCGCCGGTTCTTCTCGTCGAGGTACTGTTCGAGGGCTCCAGTGTTGAAATTGGCGAACATATCGGGTTCGAGCCATTCCATCCGTCCCTTCTCGATCTTCTCTATACCCTTGGGTGTGAGCGGTTGTCTGTATTTGGACCTTCTGACACCGACCATCAAGCCACCCTGACCTTGCCTAGAACGATACCCCCCAGGACCTTCGTCTTAAAGGTCCGTTAGGATATTTAATGGTTGGTCAAGACAAAAAGACCTTAAATTTCTACCATAGATGATTTGGGTTTCGAATAAGGTTTTAAACGTTCATGGGATACACCCGTGGGGACAAGGACCCCGGGAAGTGCATCGTATGGTCGTAGTAGAGGTAAGGGTCGGCCTGAAGAAAGGTGTTACGGACCCCGAAGGGGCCAACACCAAGAAATCTCTGGAGCTTCTTGGTTATAGTGAGGTCACGTCGGTCAAGAGCGTGAAGGTCTATCGTATGGAACTTGAAACGGTCGATACAGAAAGGTCCAGGGAAAGGGTCGTTGAGATGTGCAAACGTCTGCTGACCAACCCGGCGGTCCATACCTATGAGATCATATTCCCGTGAGGGTCGAACATGGAACTTTCCCATCTCTTCGAAAAGCTTGACCTGAGCACGACCGTCAGAAGGGTCCTTCTATCAAAGTCATCGGAAGAAGAGCTCAAAGCGGTATCTGCCTATCTTAGGATAGGTCTCTCCCTGGAGGAGATGCAGAGGGTCAAAGAACATTTCCTTGGCGAGGGCAGGGACCCAAATGACATCGAGCTGGAGGCCCTTGGCCAGGCCTGGTCAGAGCACTGTTGCTACAAATCCTCCAAGTTCTTCATGAAGAAGCACTTCTTCGGTATGGGACAACCATGGGTCGTGAGTCATGACGAGGATGCAGGCGTCGTCGAGTTCGACGATGAACATGTCTATGTTGCAGGCCTGGAATCGCACAACCATCCTTCGGCCATAGGACCATATGGTGGGGCCGCCACAGGTGTCGGAGGGATAATCCGGGACGTTGTTTGCATGGGCGCTCAGCCCATAGCGGTCATAGACCCGCTTTTCTTCGGACCATTGGATACACCGTACAGTTCCATACCGGAGGGAGTCAATCATCCCAAGTACATATTTTCCGGTGTGGTCGCTGGTATAAGGGATTACGGGAACAGGATAGGGATACCGACGGTCGCAGGGACCATTATCTTCCATCCTGGATACACAGGTAACCCCCTTGTCAATGTTGGGGCTCTGGGCATCGCCCGCAAGGAGCATGTCATTCACAGCAGGGTCGGCGGGACTGGAGAGATATACATACTTGCTGGTGGACGGACCGGTAAGGATGGGATCCATGGGGTGACCTTCGCTTCGACCGATCTATCATCCCGGTCGGAAGAACAGGACCGAGGTTCCGTCCAGCTTGGTGACCCGATAATCAAAGAACCCCTCATTCATGCATGTCTTGAGGTGAACGAGAAAGGATTGCTGAGAGGTATGAAGGACCTTGGCGGTGGGGGGTTGTCATGCGTATCCGGTGAAATGGCATTGTCAGGTGGATGCGGAGCGATCGTTCATCTGGACAAGATACCTTTGAAGGAGGAAGGTCTGCTTCCCTGGGAGATATGGGTGTCGGAATCCCAGGAGAGAATGATGGTCAGTGTGCTCCCGGAGAACGTTGGGGAGGTCCTTCATATCTTCAAGAAATGGGATGTGACAGCCTCGGTCGTAGGAGAGGTCGTTGAAGGGAAGAGGATCAAGGCCATGTGGGAAGGCACTACAGTGCTCGATATGGACCTGGAGTTCTTCACCGGAGGACCCCAGTATTGCAGGTTGATGGTCCCCAAGACCGTTGACAGGACCGTCAGGGAAGAAGGGTTCCCAGTACCGGACAGGTCAGGAATGGAAGGGGTCCTCCTTTCCTTGCTCAGGGACCCGAACATCTGCTCCAAGGAGCTGGTCTTCAGGACATATGACCATGAGGTCCGGGGCAGGACCGTCATAAAGCCTGCGGTCGGAAGGCCCTTCACACCCGGACCGTCCGATGCCGCGGTCCTTAAACCCTTGGAATCGTCGAACAGAGGTCTTGCGATAACAGCTGATGTAAACCCATATTTCTGTGAACTGGACCCTTACAGAGGGACCATGAGCGCCCTTGAGGAATCCTTGAGGAACCTGGTATCGGTCGGGGCTAGACCCCACTCCATTAATGACTGTCTCAACTTCGGTAACCCGGAAAGACCGGACAGGCTCGGGGACTTCGAACGGAGCTGTGCGGCCATAGGGGCCTTTGTAAGGGAGATGAAGATACCTGTAGTTTCAGGTAATGTCTCTCTGTACAACGAATCGGAGGTAGGAAAGGTACCGCCGACCCCGACCATCATGATGATGGGCATCCTGGACGATATATCGGATGCCACTACCTCGGACCTTAAAAAGGAAGGGAGCATCATCTATCTTTTAGGCATGACCGGGAACGAGATGGGGGGAAGCGCTTATTACAGATTGATGGGTGAACAATGTTCATGCGTCCCGGATGTGGATATCGGTCTTAGCAAAAGGACAATGACATGTATCCTTGAGATGAACAAAGAGGCCATGCTCTATGCTGTCCATGACCTATCGGAAGGCGGACTTGGTGTTGCCATATCGGAGATGTGCATAGGGGGCCACATCGGGGCAGAGATCGACATCTCGTTGATGGACGGTCCTTTCAGGCTTGACACTAGATTGTTCTCTGAGAGCAATTCAAGATATCTGCTCGAGGTACCCCTTGAGAACGGAATGAGGGTCGAGGACACTCTTTCCAGATATAGCGTACCCTTCAGTAAGATCGGTACGACTGGGGGTTCGTGTCTCAGGATCAATGACAGTACTGATACCGTCCTTGACATCCCAGTTGACATACTTGACCATACGTGGAGGAACGCCCTTTCCGAACGGTTGGAGGCATGGAGATGAGACCGAACGATATCAGGGTTTGCATCCTTCGCATGGAAGGTACGAACTGCGAGCAGGAGACCTTCGATGCTTTCAAAAGACTTGGTGCATCCCCGGAAATGGTCCATCTCAAACAGCTCGAAGGGAGGGATACGAACATGGGGGAGGGCCGGTCCTTGGAGGATTTCCACATACTCATGTTCCCGGGGGGGTTCTCAGCTGGCGATTACATAAGGGCGGGTGCCATATTCGCCGCCAGACTGAAGGCATCCATACGCAGGGACCTGGTCCGTTTCATAGATGATGGAAGGGCCGTAGGTGGGTTCTGTAACGGATTCCAGATAATGGTGGAACTCGGTCTGCTCCCGGGTTTCTCAGGGACATTAACGGAGCAACCTGAGGCCGTCCTGCATTCCAACGATTCGGGAAAGTACGAATGCAGGCCCACCATCCTAAAACATGTGAACAGGGGAAGGTGCCTCTGGACGAGAAGGCTCAAGGAAGGCGAACTTAGGCTTATCCCGTCCGCCCATGCCGAAGGCAAGTTCATGTTCCCACAAGAAGAAGAGGAGAAGCTGTACCGGAAGCTCTTCGATGAGGACAGGATCGTGTTCAGGTACTGCGACGAACAGGGCGATGTAGAGGCACCCTATCCATTCAATCCCAACGGGAGCAGGTTCAACATAGCCGGAATAACCAATTCCGGTGGAAATGTGTTCGCCCTCATGCCGCATCCCGAGAGGGTCTTTTACAGGAACACGCATCCAGATTGGTACAGGAGGAAGCCCGGTGCGGTCGAGGGAGATGGCCAGGACATCTTCCGTTCCATAATCGACCACATATCCAGGTCGTTCTAGAGCAGGTCCGAGACCATGACTTTGTACATCTGCCTTGAGGGTTCTTCCTTGAGGTAGGGTGTCATTTCCTTGACAAGCAGATCGAATAGACCGTTTTCCCTGAAACGGATGGCGTCCTCTTTGGAATGCCAGTAACCGATATCTAGCCCTTTACCTGTCTTTGGGTCAATGAAAAGTTCGGCCTTTATGAAGCCTTCCATCTTCTTGGCCGATGGGATGACATGTTCCTCCCATGCCTCTACAGCAGAATCGACCCTATCTGCTTTGAAATCGTAGAATATCGCTCCTACATACATTTTGCCGCCTCCATTTGGAAGCATCCATTGAGCTGGAGGGTATTTAATGGTTCGGTGACATCATATCAAATGACGGACCGTCCGTCGCTATAGACCATGGCCTTGACCAGGACCACGATCGAATGTTGGACGTAATCTATCCTGATGGTCAGGTCAGAGAATGACCCAGGAAAACCACCCTCTGCCTTCGAGGGTGCTGGGAGACCCTGGGCCTCGACATCATCTATTTGGAGGCCTATAAGGAAAGTTGCCCCTAGCTCCATAGCCTTTCCGTATGTTCGGAGGTCTAAGCTATCGTTCCTGAGGTTGGAGATGGAATAGGCATCGAACACGGCCTCCAAACGGCTCGCTGTGCTCGCCGAAGGGTCCTTCGAGAATGCCCCCACTACCTTCGGGTCCTGCCCTCCCGTGATCTGACCCTGCATACAGGAGTTCGCCATCCTTATGCATTTGTCTGCCGCGGTCGAGTTCCTCGTCGAGATGTAATATCGCAGAATGGCCTCTCCGGCCCAGGGGGAATATGCAGTGTAGATATCGGGAAAATAGTCGTTGTAATAGGCCAACCCTTTTCCCAAGGCCACCAGATAGCGTTCATCCTTGGTATGGTCATAGAGCCTTGATAGCGCAAGGAGGGCCTCACCGGGATAGTAGTCCGAATGGAGGTCCTCATTTGCCCTGTAGTAGCATTGTAAGGAACCGTTCGGCCTCTGCATCAGGAGAAGGAAGGTCCCAAGGAGCTCCAATTCCCTTTCATAGGTTACTAAGGGGTCCATTCCCTCGAGCTCGACTATACTAAGGACAGCAAGGGCCGCACCTCCAAGCTTTGCTACACCCCCAGATTCGATATAGGCCGCTTCCTGCCCATGGACTCGGTCAA
>JBFYMY010000325.1:0-6191 GCA_041304645.1 Thermoplasmatales archaeon | reverse complement strand
AGTGCGTGGGATACCGTTTGTATTATTAATGTGGAAAACGTATATCGCCCCGTTGTTGTACAGTCATATTGGAGCATTCATCCGGAGGGAACTCAGTGAGCTCTGAACTTGGAAAAATCCGTAAGATATCGATGATAATGACCGCATTGGTCCTGCTGAGCGGAGGGCTCGTGACCATTGTTTCGGGGCTCGATGGACCCGCTATGAATGAGAGCCGTTATTCACCGCCAGCCATGGGCAAATGGGCAATGCTAACGGGGGGTGGCTGGCCAGCTAACATTACGGTTGCCAACTGTCACATAATGTCCCGCGACGGCGGCAGGGAGTTCGTAGTGTTCAACAGGGCACAGCAAGGATGGACCTCATGGTACGAGGTCTATTCGTTCTTCGTTGATAACGAAACATGGTTCAAATGGAACGCCTCCGGGCAATGGCCCAACACACAGTATTCCGACGGCAAGTCCTTCGCATCCACCCCTGACGGCAACATCGGGTTCTATTTTGGAGGGAGCCAGTGGGGAGGAGGGCAATCCGACAAGCTCAATGTCTTCTTCTACTCCAACAAGACCTGGGTGGAATATTCGGCTCCATCCTCGGTGGGAACGAGATACGGCTCGGCTTTGACATTCGATCCCGTAACGAACCTTCTTTACATCTTCGGAGGCAGGTATAGCGGAGGTTTCCGGAACGACCTCCATACGTTCTCTCTCACAACGGGTTGGGCACAGCTGACACCACCTGACCCGAAACCTGCTGGAAGGGACCAGGCTTTATCCACGATGACCCCCAACGGCAGTTACCTCTACATTTCCCTGGGCAGGTACTATGTCCAGGGATGGACCACATATTACAAGAACGATGTCTGGGAGTACAACGTGACCGGCAATGTCTGGAGGGAGGTCAAAAGCGATATGGGCATACCGACGGACAGGGCCGCCCTGTTCCAGTACAGGGCCACGACAAGGGACCTAATACTGTCAATGGGCATAGACGGTCAAAATAGCATCAATAACACCTACGTCATAGACATTTCGACAGGGACACCCACAAGGGTCTACATCACGGGCGGCATGTCCAGAAGAGGCATCCAGGGATGGGACATGATGCAGGACGGCAGGACCGCCCTGGTCCTGGGCGATACCTCAGGTACCAAGGACATCTGGGAGCTTGACATTTACACATTGACCGCTGTCCTTGGACCCGGTAACCCCGTATGGGCCGGCGGTTCCGCCTTCACCGGTTACGACCCTGAGGATGGGGGTAAGCTAATGGTGCTGAAACGCGTATCGGGGACATACTGGCAGCTTGCCCATTTCTCACTGGTCGAGAGGAAATGGTACAATTCGAGCGTTTCCTCAACGAACGCCCCCACCTACCGCGACGGTATGGCCTATGTCTATGATCCCATAAGGAACGATTTCTACCTCTATGGGGGCTACGATGACTATCAGGTCGGCCAGACCACCTATTATATTTTCTTCGACGAGTTCTGGAAGTACAATACAAACTCTAACTTATGGACCAGGATCAAGGAACATGCCTACCCTGGCCCCAGGGGCAGGGCCGACATGGTAATAGATGCTCAGGGGGATGCGATATACCTCTTCGGGGGACAGATACCTGGAGGGGATACGAACAAGCTCCACAAGTACGATATCGCAGGCGACCTCTGGACCGATATCACCCCTGCCATCTCCCCGGGCGGTAGGATGCAGACATCCCTCTGCCATTATGCGAAGGGGATAGGCTTCTACATGTTCGGCGGCAGGAACAACGGGACCTCCTCGGCCAGCGAGAACGACTTCTGGTTCTTCCATACGGACAGCGGGATGTGGGAACAGCTGACAGGTGCGGAGAACCCGCCCGATGCAAGATATGACACGGGACTTTCCGTCGATCCCGCCACAGAAGAGGTTCTTGTTTTCGGGATGTGGGAGGGTCAATGGCCCTCCGCCAATGCACCGGAATATTCCATATGGAGGCCCGGTTGGCCATCCTGGGAGAGCCACCCCTCGAGCAACGACCTCCACGACTGGTACGGCCACGGACAGATATATGATCCGGCCACTGGCTCTCATTACATTTGGGCAAGTTCAGCGAGCGGGGACAGGGGTTCAGGGACCGAGGTCTGGGAGTTCAAGCCCATCCTCAGGACCACTGCGGTCTATATCGAACTCCTAAGGCCCGAGGGAACACCGACAGTTTCGGCATTCCCAACGGTAGGGACCTACAGGCTCCACTGCAGGGGAAGGACCGATATGCCCTTCTCCGATATCCTGGGATACAATATCACCGTGAAGATGGGGACGGACAGCTACACCCTCCTCTGGATGAGGTCGGGGACGATGACCGAGGAAGGGAACATGAGCTGGGTCGATGTGACCTCGCTCCCGACCTTCTCACCCGGGACCGATGGCAGGTGGGACATCTACATACCCATCGAGTTCCTCTTCGGGACCCCGCATAGGACCGCTGCAGATATCATCGTCACTCCCTTGACCGAAAAAGCCTTCCCGGAGAAGGCCACCAAGGTCAAGGCCTTCACTGTCTATTCGGACCTCACACTCAAGGAATATCACTTCGGGACCCCGCTCCAGAGCAGCGTGACCCCGGGGGGCTGGCTCTGGGGCCGGACCCAGCTCACCGTCGATTCGTTCACGGTTGCCTTCGATGGGGCCCCGGACGTTTCTCCGAGGACAGGGGACCTCACGGTCGAGTTCATCGATTCGAAGGGCCATTCAGGGATCTGGACCTATGAGCTCAATACGACAGGGTCCATCACGCTGCCCATCGAAGGGGCTGACAAGGAAGTGATAACCTACGAACTGGACCTGAAAAGGGACGGGACGGACCTGCTGGACAGGAATACCTTCCAGTTCAGGCTGGACCTGGACCCCCCGTCGGAGGTCGTGAATGCCACCCTCAGGGCCGATTCGGTCACTGACAAGATGGTGAGGATGGACAACGACAGGGACGAACTGTTCCTGACATGGGACGAGGTCATAGAGAGGGGTGCAGGTCTCAAGGCCGTCTGTTATTCCCTTGATGTGAACCTCTACCCATCTGACCTCAACCAGACCGTGAAGTTCTTCAATATCCACGAGAGCGTGGATGGTCACATAATCGAGGGCTTCCACACCCTCTACGTATGGGCCATAGACAATGTGAGCAGGGCCGGACCCTGGACCGAGATACCTTTCGTCATTGACCTCCACAAGGTCCTGTTCCAGGAGCTGAGCCCGGACCCTGCGGTGCTTATCAATACGACGGAAGCGACCTACAGGTTCTCCCTGGTCATCACCGACGAACTTTCAGGGGTGGACCTCTCCACCATCGAGTACAGGCAGTCGATGCCCGACAGGCAGTACTCCGCCTGGAAGAGGTACGATGCCGGTACAGGGAACTCATCCAGGGTGGAGATCGATGTTGATCTGGACCTGGTGCCTGGGATCAAGAACCTGGTCCAGTTCAGGGCAAGGGACGTGGCGAAGAACATAATAGGTGAGTCCCGGGTCTTCCAGGTCAACTCCTTCCCGGACCTTGCGGTACCTTCAGCTTGGCCCCTTACCCCGGCGAACAAGGCACAGGTGAACAAGGACATTGTTCTCACCTGGAAGGGAGCATACTTCGACATGGACAGGTTGTCCTACGAGCTTCATGTCATGGATCCCAAGGGCAACGAGCTCGTTCGGACAGTGTCCGGGACCTCTTTCACGCTTAGGGTAAAGGCCCCTGGATCGTACAGATGGTTCATAGTGGCCATGGCGGATGGGTTGACCAACAAGAGCGCCGAGAGCACCTTTGCATTCTCTCCCGCCTTCGTCAAGGTCGTTGTCCCAACAACGAACGAGGTCACCATAGGGAAAGAGGTCGCTATCCAGATAACACTGACCAACTCCCTCGAGACCTCCGTGAACCTAACCTTCGCACTGCCGGAGCCCAAGGGCTTCAGGCTCGATGAGGGTATGTCCCAATCGCTATCGTCCCTCCAGGAGAAGGCAGTATTCATAGTCTTGAACAGCTCCGATGCGACGGCAGGCAACTACAAGCTCCTTCTGCGTGTCTCCGACGATTTCGGGAGGAGCGCCACCTTCAACCTATCAATGGTGGTGACCGACCCTGTCATCGTTCGTCCTGACGACGACGAGGGCGGAGAAGACTTACCTCTTTGGGCCATCATCGCAGCGGTCGTGCTCATACTTGCCATAATCGGTGCTGTCCTCTTCTTCCTCATGAGGAAGAAAGGCAGGGAAGAGGATGAGGAGGTGGAGGAGGCGCAGGATAAAGAGCCAGACCTCCACTACGACCCCACCGGCAAGGTCGCAGAGGGCGGCAGCGGTTCCAGGCACACCGTCCAGCTCACCCCTGGCCTGCACACATCGGAGGAAGATGTCAGAAGGGGCGCCAGCAATGTGATGGAGATAACATTACCGACCAAGGGACCGTCCACCCCACCTTCGGCCGATGCACAGGAACCCCCCGCTGAGACCGACGAGGAAGAGCTCGAGGAATGAGCGCTTCGTAGGATGGATGGTTTAAATATGTCCATCCTGATGGCGGCCGGATGGAAAGACGCGGCAGGGGAAAGCAAAGGCCCCTTGTCAGGGAGGCCGCCAGGGAGCGTATGGATACCCTGTACAGCCTGGCCTTCAAGATGGTAAGGGATGGCGACCTGGAGCTCTCCAGAAGGTACATAGGGCTCGCAAGGAAGGTGGGTATGAGGTACACCGTGAGGATACCTCCGGAGATGAAGAGGGCGAGCTGCAAAGGTTGCGATACGCCCCTCATTCCGGACCTGACCGGAAGATGGAGGAACCACTCGGGCAGGACCGTGATAACATGCCTCCATTGCGGGGCCGTCAAGAGATATCCGTTCGGAAAGAGGGATGACAGTGGCATCTAAGAACGATCTCAGAAAGAAGGGGACGACCATCAAGACGACCCTCCAGGTCGGAAAGGCGGGGCTTACCGAGAACACCAGTGCCGAGCTCAAGGCCCAGCTGGAAAAGAAAGAGCTCGTCAAGGTCAAGGTCCTGTCCACGGGAGCCGAAGGGGACGAGCGAAAGAAGCTCTTCGAACAGCTTGCCGCATCCACCGGTTCGGAACTGATAGAGGTCCGCGGCGGGACCGCCCTTTTCTACATGCCGAAGAAAGGCAGAAGACCTTGAAGCGATGTCAGTGTACAAGGCTTGCGGGTTCGCAGCATGCTCAGCACTTTTCGGCATAGAGCTTCAGAAGCTCTATGATGGTCCTCACTGACGCTTCGAGAGATGCGACCGGTACATATTCCAGCTTCGAATGGAAGTTCATGCCGCCGGCAAAGATGTTCGGTGTGGGCAAGCCCATGTATGAGAGCCTTGAACCGTCCGTTCCGCCCCTTACGATCGCTTTAATGGGCTCGACACCGGCCCTCTTCACCGCTTCAAGGGCATACTCCAAAGCCCTGGGCTCCTCGTCAAGCTTGTACTTCATGTTCCTGTAGGATTCTTTGATGTCCAGGTCTATTGTGGCCTTGGGGTATTTCGCCCTCTGGAGCTCGGCTACGGTCTCGAGGATCGCCACCTTCTCCCCTATGCCCTCCATCGTGAAGTCCCTGATGAGGAGCTGGAGCGAGGCCTCCTCAACAGAACCTGAGATCTTATGGGGATGCAGATATCCCTCCCTCCTCTCCGTCGTCTCGGGGGATATTGTGGCGGGGACGAGGTTCGCTATCTCGGTGATGATCCTGATGGCGTTCACCATCTTCCCCTTGGCATATCCGGGATGATAGTTTATGCCCTTGACGGTGAACGTGGCGCTCATGGCATTGAACGTCTCGTCCTCCACCTCACCGAGCTGACCCCCGTCCATCGTGTAGCCTATGTCCGCACCGAAGGCTTTGACGTCGAAGAACTTGGTACCGTTGCCGACCTCCTCGTCCGGCGTGAAGCCTATCCTGACATCACCGTGCTTAATGGTGTCGTCCTTCACCATGATGGCAAGGGCCGACATTATTGCGGCAACGCCCGCTTTGTCGTCCGCTCCCAAGAGGGTCGTCCCGTCGGACGTTATGATGGTCCCGCCAACGTTTTCACTGAGATGCGGGTTCTCATCGACCTTGATGATGACCGTCGGGTCCCCCGGAAGGACGATGTCCTTCCCGTCATAGTTCTTGTGGAGGATGGGCTTGACACCTTTCCCTGACACTTCGG